>NZ_JBKGFN010000020.1:0-32249 GCF_046521305.1 Oceanisphaera submarina
CTCACACCTCACACCTCACACCTCACACCTCACACCTCACACCTCACACCTCACACCTCACATCTCACACCTCACACCCCGCGGGTTCCTACCTCACTTTGGTCATAGAAAGGTGAAAGCGGCCATCTCCGTATATGCTCAATAGTATGTAGATGGAGGAACTGCTGATGTTTTCTTTTCATCATGTCACCCTGAGTGTGCATGACCTGTCTGTTTCTGAAGGTTTCTACAAGGGGTTGGGGTTCGAGTCGGTTTATCGTTGGCAGGATGATGCAGGTCAGCTGCAGATTTGTCATCTACGACTGGGTCAGGCCTTGCTGGAACTTTACTGCTTTCGTGCCGATGTTGAAGATGAGTTGTCTTCCCTGCCGCCCTGGGCCACCGGCTATCGGCTGGGGTTGCGTCATTTCGCTCTGCAGGTGGATGATCTGGACAAGGCGCTGACCGGCCTGCACGGCGCCGGAATACTGGCGGAAAAGCCGTCGCCGGTCACGGGACAGACCTGTTTGCGTTATGTCTTTATTGTGGATCCGGATGGTAACAGCGTGGAGTTGTTGGAAGGGCCGCTGGTGGAGATCCAGCGGCCGGAGTAGGCGATTTAGCCTTTCATGATGGCGAAGGCCTTGTCGGCGGCGGCCAGGGTATGGGCGATTTCCTGCTCACCGTGGGCCAGAGACATGAAGCCTGCTTCGAAGGCGCTGGGCGCCAGGTAGACGCCCTCTTCCAGCATCAGATGGAAGAAGCGCTTGAAAGCCTCCAGGTCACAGCGAGTCACCTGCTCATAGCTGCTGATGTTCTTTTCCTCGCTGAAGAAGAAACCGAACATGGCGCCCACCTGGGTGGTGGTGAAGGGGATGCCGTGCTTGTCGGCGGCTGCCTGCAGGCCGTCCACCAGGGCTGTGGTGGTCTGCTCCAGCTGTTCGTAAACACCCGGCGCACTGATGGCATTCAGGGTCGCCAGACCGGCGGCCATGGCCACCGGGTTACCGGAGAGGGTGCCGGCCTGATAGACGGGGCCGGTCGGGGCCAGATGTTCCATTACGTCGCGGCGACCGCCGAAGGCGCCCACCGGCATGCCGCCACCGATGATTTTGCCGAGCGTGGTCAGATCCGGCTTGACGCCGAAACGCTGTTGAGCGCCGCCAAGGGAAGCGCGGAAACCGCACATCACTTCATCGAAAATCAGCAGGGCGCCGTATTGGTCACAAATGGCGCGCAGGCCTTCGAGGAAGCCGGGTACCGGGGGAATGCAGTTCATGTTTCCGGCGATGGGCTCGACGATGATACAGGCGATGTCGGCGGGGGCCGCTTCGAAGGCCCTCTTGACCGAGTCCAGATCGTTGAAGGTGGCGGTCAGGGTATGCTTGGCAAAGTCGGCAGGTACGCCCGGAGAGTTGGGCTGGCCCAGGGTGAGGGCGCCGGAGCCGGCCTTGACCAGCAGGCAGTCGGCGTGGCCATGGTAGCAACCTTCAAACTTCAGGATCTTGTCACGACCGGTAAAGCCTCGGGCCAGACGGATGGCGCTCATGGTGGCTTCGGTACCCGAGTTGACCATGCGTACCTGCTCCATGGACGGTACCAATTGGTAGACCTTTTCTGCCATAGTCACTTCCACCCCGGTGGGCGCGCCGAAGCTCAGGCCGCGATCTACCGCTTCCAGTACCGCATCACGTACCACTTTGGCGTTGTGGCCCAGGATCATAGGGCCCCAGGAGCCGATGTAATCCACATAGGACTGTCCGTCCACATCGAAGATATAGGCGCCGTCGGCGCGCTCGATAAAGCGCGGCGTGCCGCCTACACCGTTAAAGGCACGCACCGGAGAGTTCACGCCACCGGGAATAAAACGGCGGGCCTGGGCAAATAAATCGTCAGACTTGGACATGTCAGCATCCTTTGAATTAGGTCGGAGTTGGCGCTTGCGGCCAGGGTGCTCCGACTATAACAAAAAGCAGTCGAGCCGAGAATGGTCGCCTTTGTCGCTGGCGCCGGCGTAGTGGCTTTGGCACAATTCGCCGCTATTGTTATCAGGAGTGTATTATGCAGCAGCCGCTCGGTCGTCGTTTAATGGTGGTATCCTTGCTAGCCAGCCTGTTGCTGCTGGCCGTTGCCGGTTATCTGGGGCTGCGTTATCAGGAACAGGCTCGCCTGCTCGAGCAGCATCGGCAACAGGCGGAACGCAATCGGCAGGAGCTACTGGCGCTGCGGGTCGATTTGCAGACGTTGTTGAGCGCCGAGAGCAGTCAGTTGGCCCAACTGGATCAGCAGTCGCGAGAACTGGCGGAACAGGCGCAGCAGCTGGCGCTTTACCGGCAGGTGCTGGCGCCGGATGGCGGGGCCGAGCTGCTGCTGGCCCAGGAAGATATTACCACTCTGGCGGAGCCGGGGCTCTTCGCCTACCGACTGGTGCTGCTGCAACCTACCAACACAGGTAACAGAGTCACCGGTCAGGCCCGGTTGAAAATCCGAGCCCTGCTGGGTGGTCAGCCGGTGGTGCTGAATGAAGAAGCCCTGGGGGTGGCGCCGGTGACCCTGGACTTTCGCCATTTTCAGGTGCTGACCGGTCAGTTGCGGTTGCCGGTCGGCAGCCGGGCGCAGGCCCTGGAACTACAGCTGGAGCTGGACCGCAGACCTGCGCGCACCCTGAGTCTTAACTGGCCCACCCCGGACAATACTTGAACTGTTTACTCGGGTATTAGATAATTTTGATTGATAACTAATCCAAGAGGTAGTGATGAGCGATGCAATTCCTTTGCCGATCCAGATGAGTGATGCGGCCGCCAACAAAATTCAGGCTCTGATCAGCGAAGAGGAAAACCCCGAGCTGCGCCTGCGAGTCTATATTACCGGTGGCGGTTGCTCCGGCTTTCAGTACGGCTTTACCTTCGACGAAAAAACCAACGAGGGCGACACTGTCATCGAAAAGAACGGTGTCATCATGGTGGTGGATGGCATGAGCCTGCAGTACCTGATTGGCGGTACCGTCGATTATATCGACGGCCTGGAAGGTTCCCGCTTTCTGGTGACCAACCCCAACGCCACCAGCACCTGTGGCTGCGGCTCATCTTTCAGCGTTTAACCGAGAATAAGGCGGCCTATGTCCCTGTTTGACTGGCTCAAGGGAGCCGAAAACGAGCCCGCACCTGTGGTGGATTCCGTCGACAAGCTGGCGTTTTACCAGCGAGCCTGGTGCCCCTATTGCGAGCGGGTCAAGATGGTGATCGGCGAGCTGGGGCTCGACATCCGCGAGTGTGACACCAACGAGCCCGAGCACCTGCAGGCGCTGCTGGCCGGTGGTGGCCAGCGTATGGTGCCCTGCCTGCGCATCGAGCCGGAGCCGGGCCAGTATTTCTGGCTGTACGAGTCCGCCGATATTATCGCCTACCTGCGTCGTCACTTAGGGGCAGACAAGTGAGTCGCTTTCAGCTGCATCCACGGCTGGCGACAGACACCATCATACTGGGTGAGCTGCCGCTGAGCCTGGTGTTACTGGCCAGAGACAGCCAATACCCCTGGCTGATACTGGTACCGAAGCGAGCCGATATTCGTGAAATACACCGGTTGAACGAAGCAGAGCAACTGCAGTTGATGCGAGAGTCCTGTGCGGTGGCCCGGCTGATGGAAACCGAATTGGCGGCGGACAAAATCAATGTGGCCGCCCTCGGCAACATGGTGCCTCAGCTGCACCTGCATCATGTGGCCCGCTTTACCGGCGATGCCGCCTGGCCGGATCCCATCTGGGGCAAGCATCCGGCGCTGGCGTACGAGGACCCCGAGTCGGTTGCCGATGAGTGGCGGCAACGACTGGCCATACTGACCGGGTTCAGCGTCCGCTAAACGACGGCGGGGCCAGTCCCCGGCTTCAGTTACTGGCCAGCATCACCTCACTAACCTTACTCAGCTGCGCCAGCAGCTTGTCGGCCTTGGGACGAAACCGGGCCAGCTCGCCCCGAGACAGAAAGGCGGCCTGAGGCAAGTCCACGCTCTTGGGATCCTTGTGTACCCCGTTGACCAGAAACTCGTAATGCAGATGAGGCCCGGTGACCCGGCCGGTGGCGCCGACGGTGCCAATCTGCTGTTCCTGTTTGACCTTTTCGCCTTTCTTCACCATGCGCTGATGCAGGTGCAGATATTTGGTGAGGTAGGTACGATCGTGGCGGATCACCACATAATTACCATTGAATCGACTGTAGCCAGACTCGACCACAACGCCGCTGCCGGCGGCGACCACGGGGGTGCCGGTGCGGGCCGCATAGTCGATGCCGCGGTGCGGCTTGACCTGGCCGGTAACCGGGTGCAACCGGCGTGGGTTGAAGTTGGAGCTGATATGGGAAAAGTTGACCGGCGCGCGCAGAAAGCTTTTGCGCATGGCCCGGCCTTCGGGCGAATAGTAGTTGCCGTCATCGTGGCGTATGGCTCGGTATACCTTGCCCTGATTGATAAATTCGGCAGCCAGAATGTGGCCGGTGTCGACCAGAATACCGTCTTTGTAGCGCTGGTCGTACAGTACGGCAAAGCGATCGCCGGCACGGATGTCGAGGCCAAAGTCCAGATCCCAGGCGAACATGGCGGCCAGGCTCATGATTTGCCCGGGACTCAAGCCGGCACTGACACCGGCTCCCCAGAAGTTGGAGCTGACCGAGGCCTGGGCGTACTGGGTGCGATGTTCCAGCTTGACGCTGATGATACGGCTGCGCAGCTCGGTACCGCTCTGGCGAATGTCGAGGGTGCGCGCCGCATCCAGCGGATAACCGAGGCTGACAAAACGGCCTTTTCTGTCGAAGGAAAAGGTCAGGCGTTCTCCGGGATGGATCTTCTTCAGCGATTCGGCGTGGGAGCCCAGCTGGCTGATATCGTGCAACAGGGCGGAAGACAGCCCCTGGCGGGCAAAAATTGAGGACAGGGTATCGCCCCGACTGATCTTGACCACCAGCTCTCGTACGGGAAGGTGATCGTCGATCACAGGCAGGTCTTCCACGTCCAGCTCGAGTGGCTGGCGTGCGTCCTGCAATACCTCTGACAGGGGAAGGGCGGACCGATCACGGCTGGCAACAGCCGGCTCCGTTGGCATCATGATCAGCACCACCATGGCGGCGTTCAACAGTCCGAGGGCTATTTTATGGCCGCGGGGCAATGACTTGAGTCTGTTAATGACGGGCATGCGATACTCTTCCCTGAATCAAGCCCGAATTTTACAGCCTTTCCAATTTATCCGCCATTCCAGTAATATGCTTCCCTTATTTTGTTTGGGTCACCCAAATCGTTGTTCCGAAGTAGCAGGCAGTATTCGGAACAGCCATTTTAGGTGCACAGCACAGCACAGGAGTAGAGTCGTCATGTCCCAGCTGGAAGCGGCGTTAGCGGAAATCAAGCGTGGTGCCGAAGAGATACTGGTTGAAGAAGAGCTGGTTGCCAAGTTAAAGGAAGGCCGCCCCCTGCGGGTGAAGCTGGGTATGGATCCCACCGCACCCGATATTCACCTGGGACACACGGTGATCCTTAACAAGCTGCGTCAGTTTCAGGATCTGGGCCACGAGGTTCTGTTGCTGATCGGTGATTTTACCGCCCAGGTAGGCGATCCCAGCGGTAAGAACAGCACCCGGCCACCGCTGACCCCGGAGCAGGTTGCCGACAACGCCAAAACCTACGCCGAACAGGCATTCAAGGTGCTGGACGCGGAAAAAACCCGGATTCTCTATAACTCCAGCTGGCTCGGCGAGTTGGGCGCGACCGGCATGATCAAGCTGGCGTCCAAGCTGACCGTGGCCCGCATGCTGGAACGGGACGACTTCAAGAAGCGTTACGGTTCCGGTCAGTCGATCGCCATCCATGAATTCATGTATCCGCTGCTGCAGGGCTATGACTCGGTCGCCCTCAAGGCCGATATCGAGCTGGGCGGTACCGATCAGAAGTTCAACCTGCTGATGGGCCGTGAACTGCAGAAAGACGCCGGTCAGTCGCCGCAGGTGGTGTTGACCATGCCGTTGCTGGAAGGTCTGGATGGCGTCAAGAAGATGTCCAAGTCGGCCGGTAACTATATCGGTGTCGATGAGGCGCCGGGCGAAATGTTCGGCAAGATCATGTCCCTGTCCGACGAGCTGATGTGGCGTTACTTCGAGCTGCTGTCCAGTCGTAGCCTGGACGAGCTGGCCGGGCTCAAGCAAGAGGTGCTTGAGGGCGCCAACCCGCGCGATACCAAGATACTGCTGGCCAAGGAAATCATCAGCCGTTATCACCACGAGGCGGCGGCCGAGCAGGCTCATCAGGACTTTGTGCTGCGTTTCCAGAAAAACGCCATTCCCGATGATCTGCCGGAAGTGACCCTGGCCGCCGATGCCGAAGGTATCGCCATCGCCAACCTGCTGAAAGACGCCGGTCTGGTCGGCTCGACCTCGGAAGCGCTGCGCATGATCAAGCAGGGCGCGGTCAAGATTGACGGCGACAAGTTGGAAGACGGCAAGCTGATGGTCCAGGCCGGCGAGGCGGTCTATCAGGTCGGCAAACGCAAATTTGCCAAGGTCACCGTAGCCTGAAGCTGACGGTTATCGATCATGCAAAAAGGCCTCGTTAGAGGCCTTTTTTGTTTGCTAAATGGATATACCAATCCCACTAAAAAATGATCTATTTCATTCCAGTGTAAACGTCGGACAAAGGGCCCGCTCTGCCGACCGGCTTCAAGCACATCCCTATGACGCTCAACACATGACATCCTTGTCATGTGTTGAGCGGTGGAGCAGATCCCTTTGTCCTCCTTGATGCAACAGAGGCGACCTCCCTCGACCGTGAAATGCCAGGGATGGCATTTCCGAGCCCCAGGGATGGGTTCATGGCGTGTCGTGGGAGGCGGCTGTGTTGCCTCTGGCGCAGGCAGGGATTAACGGTTCAGCGAAAAGGCCGGCAGTGACAGGTGCCAGCGAATGGCGGCAACCCGAAGGATGAAGGTGCCCAGCATGCCGAGCAGGGTAGCCAGCAGCGGTGTGATGCCAAGGGCCAGCGACCCGGTGTAGAGTACGCCGCCGAAGATACAGGCGGTGGCGTAGATTTCCCGTTGCAGCACCATGGGCACCTCGCGTGCCAGTACGTCACGGATCATGCCGCCGGCCACCCCGGTGATTACGCCCATCACTACCGCCACCATGCCGGATGTTCCGTTGCTGAGCGCCTTTTCGGTGCCGATAATGGTGAAAATGGCCAGACCGAAGGCGTCGGCCAACGGCAGAATATACCAGGGCAGCCGCCGAGGCAGTGTGGCAACATATTGCCCGAGCAGGGCCGTGGCCAGTATTACCCACAGATAGACGGTCTGCACGGTCCAGAACACCTGCTCGGCACCGATGATAAGGTCCCGGATGGTACCGCCGCCGATGGCAGTTACGGCGGCGAGCACAATGACGCCAAAGCCGTCCATGCGCAGCCGGCCGGCGACCAGTACGCCGGAAAAGGCGAAGACAGCCGTGCCGAACAGATCACTCCAGTAGAACACCGACTCAACCAGGGGCTGCATTGTTTCTCGCCTCGTATAAAGGGGGCACCATGGTATAGAGGCACCCCGACCAACACCATTGCGGCTATTCCGCGGCCCTGACTTTATCCAGTTGCTGGCATAGCTGACGAATTCCGCCTGGGGTGCGAGGCGTAAAACGATGCAGAAGATCGGCGTCGATAGTCAGCAAATGGCCTTGTGCCACCGCCTGCAATGCGGGCCATTGCCGCCAATGCTGCAGCTCTTCGTGTTTGTCTGCCAGTATTACCTGCGGATCTTGCGCCAGCACCTGTTCGGCATTCAACTGGGGATATGGCGCCGGGCTGTCGGCCATGATATTGACCCCGCCACACAGGGTCACCGCCTGGCCCATCCAGGTGTTACCGTTGGCAGACATCAAGGGGATACTGGCAATCTGGTAAAACACCGTCACCGGACTGGCATCGCGATAGTCTTGTTCAAGTTCGTATAACTGCCGTTGATAGTCGGCGACCACGGCGGCCGCCTCCTGCCGATGACCGGTCAGTTCACCCAGTTGCTGCAGTTCATCGCCAAGTTCGGCAAAGGTCCTGGGCGCGGAATAGAAAACGGCCACCCCCAATTGTGCCAGTGGCTGCACCATTTGTTGCTGGGCCGTGCCCCAGGCCACGATAAGGTCCGGCTGGAGCGTCAATATCTGCTCCATATTGAGCGAGCGATAATTGGCTATCTTCGGCAATGAATTGGCTGCTTCCGGATAGTCGCTGGCATCATCGGTAGCAATCACCCGATCACCGGCGCCGATGGAGAACAGCATCTCTGTGATATGGGGAGCCAGGCTGATGATGCGGCGGGCCTCGTCGGCACGGGCCTCGTCGGCACGGGCCTGGGCGGGGCCGAGCAGGGTTCCGAATAGCAGGAGAAGCAGCCACAGGGCTCTGAGTTTAACCGTTGAAGATGTCGTCATTAAACACTTAACCATGAAACAAAGGCACCAATACCAGAGTCCAGGCGAGGGACAGCCAGAACAGCAGGGCGATAACCAGCCGCCATACCAGCGCCCGGGTCGAGGCGGCATTCAGGTAGTTCTTGCAGCCCAGTTTGGGGTAGTAATCGGTGGCGTCGATGTAACGTCGGGGACCGCCCAGACTTGCATCGACGCCGGCTGCGGCCACCGCCAGCAGGCGACCGGCGGCCGGATAGGCCCACAGGCGCCCCTGGGGCCAGGCCTTGATGGCACGCAGCGACCCCGGATAGATAAGCAGGGTCAGGGCCAGCAGTTGGAACGGCAACCAGGCCATGGCACGATACAGCATCGAGGGCAGCAGGCCGAAGGCCCGCCAGTGCACCAGTTTGCGTGGCCAGGCTTGTACCAGATAGCGCAGCAGGGCGAACAACAGAGCCGCATAGATGCCTCCGGCCAGATACCAGCACAGCAGGACGGCATCGGCAGCCAGCCGCAATACCGCCACCTCCGCCAGCGTCTTGTGCAGCCCCAGCGGCGATAGCGGATCTGTCTGGCGCAGGCACAGGGGCGCCAGCGTCAGGCGGGCCAGTGGCTGTTGGTCGCTACTCTGCTGCAGGCACAGGGGCAGGGCACGACTAAGCCGCCCCAGATCCAGACAACACCACAGCAGCAACGGCTCCAGCAGTGCAGGCCAGGGTGACAGCACCGAGAGTGCCCAGTAGGTGGCCCCCAACGGCAGCAGCAGGCAGAGCAGCAGCGCCCCGCCGGCCAGATGCAGGTAGCGGGCCGTGTAATGTTCGCCGTTGAGACGGCCACCCAGTTGCATCAGGCCCTGGGTCAGCCTCTGCTGTAGTCGTGTTGCGGGCAGCAACAGGCTCAGCACTATGGCGATGCTCAGGAGGGGGACGGGCTGCTCGAGCAGCGAGAGGGCTAACATCGCATTCAGCCTGGCATGCGCTCGACCATGGCCAGCACCATGGCGGAGGAATGGCGGGCCGCCACTTCCAGGAAGGCCTCGAAGGACTCGGCCTGTTCCTTGCCGGCGATATCGGACAGGGCACGAACGACCACGAACGGCACCTGGAACTGATGGCACACCTGGCCCACGGCCCCGGCTTCCATTTCACAGGCCTTCATGGTCGGGAACTGGGTGACGGCTTTCTGCAGTTGATCTTCCCGGTGCATGAACTGATCGCCGGTACAGATAAGCCCGGTGGCCGAGTTGATGTCATCCTGCCCGGCCAGGCACTCCTGCGCCAGCGCTATCAGTCCGGCATCGGCGACGAAGGCGGCCGGTTGTTGCGCCATCTGGCCCATTTCGTAACCGAAGGCGGTCACATCCACGTCGTGAAAGCGGACTTCACTGGACACCACCACATCCCCCACATGCAGCGCCGGATCGAAGCCGCCGGCCGAGCCGGTGTTGATGACAGAGTCGGGGGAGAAGCGTTCCAGCAGCAGTGTGGTGGCGATGCTGGCGGCGACTTTGCCGATGCCGGAGCGGGTAATGACCACCTCTTTGCCTGCCAGGGTGCCCTGGTAGAATTCACAGCCCGCGACCGTGATGGTCTGGGCGTTTTCCAGCTGAGCGCGCAGCTCGGCGACTTCCTGCTCCATGGCGCCAATAATACCGATAGTCATAAGGGGTTCTCTCGCAACGAAAATAATGAGGGGAGTTTATCATCATCGACCCAAAAGGCCGATCGGGGATCTGTGTTTCCCAAGGGATCTGGCTTCGCTGAAATCTGGACAGTGCTTGCAGGTCGAGCAAAGGGCCCGCTCCGCCGACACGCTACGAGTACATCCTTGTAAGCTCTCTGTTTCATCCCTGAAACAGAAGGTCGGCGGAGCAGATCCCTTTGCCCTCCGTGATACTGCGGAGTCGCCTGTTGGCACCGTCTACAGGCAACTCGGTGCTCGAGAAGAGGCAACACAGCCGCCTCTGGTATGGGAGCGGACCCTTTTCCGACGGTGCGGACTAATAAAAAGGCCGCTCGATGAGCGGCCTTTGCAATGGAGTGAGGCGGGACTAGACCCCTATGTAGTCCATGATGCCTTCGGCAGCCTTGCGGCCTTCGGCGATGGCGGTGACCACCAGGTCGGAGCCGCGAACGGCGTCGCCGCCGGCGAAGATCTTGGCATTAGTGGTCTGGAAGGCGAAGTCGGCCTGCTCGGGAGCTATGATGCGCCCCCACTGATCGGCCTCGATACCATATTCCTTCAGCCAGGGCTGCTCATGGGGCTGGAAACCGAACGCCATGATCACCACGTCGGCCGGCAGTACCTGCTCGGAGCCGGACACCGGCTCCGGGCGACGACGACCGTTGGCATCGGGCTCGCCCAACTGGGTGGTGACCACTTCCACGCCGCTCACTTTGCCGCTGGTATCGATCTGCACACCGGTGGGCTGCAGGTTGAACATGAAGTTCACCCCTTCTTCCTTGGCGTTCTGCACCTCGCGGCGAGAGCCGGGCATGTTGGCTTCGTCCCGACGATAGGCACAGACCACGTTGTCGGCGCCCTGACGGATAGAGGTCCGCACACAGTCCATGGCGGTATCGCCACCACCCAGTACCACCACCTTCTTGCCGGCCATGTCGAGGTAGTCGGACGCCTGCTTCTCGAAACCCAGCACCCGGTTGGCGTTGGAGATCAGGAAGGGCAGGGCGTCGTACACGCCTTCGGCGTCTTCGTTGCTCAGGCCGCCACGCAGATACTTGTAGGTACCCACGGCCAGGAAGACGGCATCGTAGTCGTCGAGCAGGGTCTGGAAGCCGATGTCTTTACCTACTTCGGTATTCAGGCGGAATTCGATGCCCATTTCGGTAAAGATTTCCCGACGGCGGCTCATCACCGTCTTCTCCAGTTTGAAGGAGGGGATACCGAAGGTCAGCAGGCCGCCGATTTCCGGGTAACGATCAAACACCACAGGGGTGACGCCGTTACGTGCCAGCACATCGGCACAGGCCAGACCGGCAGGGCCGGCGCCGATGACGGCAACCTTGCGGTCGGTTCTCACCACATGGGACATATCCGGACGCCAGCCCATTTCGAAGGCCTTGTCGGTGATGTATTTCTCGATGTTGCCGATGGTCACGGCGCCGAACTCGTCGTTGAGGGTACAGGAGCCCTCACAGAGCCGGTCCTGCGGGCAGACCCGGCCACAGACTTCGGGCAGGCTATTGGTCTCGTGACACAGGTCTGCCGCCTCGAAGATGCGGCCCTCGTTAGCCAGTTTCAGCCAGTTGGGAATGTAGTTGTGTACCGGACACTTCCACTCGCAGTAAGGGTTGCCGCAGTCCAGGCAACGGTCGGCCTGCATTTCGACCTGGCTATCGGAAAAGGGTTCGTAGATCTCCACGAACTCGATTTTACGGGTACCGATCGGCTTCTTGGGCGGATCGACACGTTGTACGTCTATAAACTGAAATACGTTCTGGCTCATCACAATTTTCCTTTACTGCGCATGGACCCGCAGCTCTGCGGTGGAACGGCTCTGGTGGCCCAGCAGGGATTTCACATCACTGGATTTGGGTTTGACCAGTTTGAATTTGGGCAGGTACTGGTCGAAGTTGGCCAGAATTTCCTGCGCGCGATTACTGCCGGTTTCCTGCAAATGTTGCGTGATGATGCCGCGCAGATGCTCCTGATGGATCATCAGCTCGTCCAGCCCCAGCAATTCGACCAGCTCGTGGTTGGTCCTGAGTTCGAAGTCATCGTCTTCATCCAGCACGTAGGCAAAACCCCCGGTCATGCCGGCGGCAAAGTTGACCCCGGTGCGACCCAGTACGGTCACGATACCGCTGGTCATGTATTCACAGCCGTTGTCGCCCACGCCTTCGACCACGGCGATGGTGCCCGAGTTACGCACCGCGAACCGCTCACCGGCCCGGCCGGCGACGTACAGGTGACCACCGGTGGCGCCGTACAGACAGGTGTTGCCTACCAGGGTCGCCTCGTGTGAGGAAAACGCCACGCCGACATGGGACTTGATCACCAGCTTGCCACCGGTCATGCCCTTGCCCACATAATCGTTGGCGTCGCCGGTCAGGATCATTTCCAGACCACCGGCGTTCCAGACTCCGAAGCTCTGGCCGGCGGTGCCGTCCAGGTGGATGCGAACCGGATCCGCCGCCATGCCCTGGTTACCGTGACGTTGGGCGATTTCGCCGGACAGGCGAGCCCCCACGGAGCGGTCGGTATTGCGAATGTGGTAGTAGAAATCACCGCCGCCGCTGGTTTCCACCGCGCTCAGGGCATCTTCGGTGATCTTCAGGTTGAGCTGGCCCTTGTCGAAGTTGGGGTTGCCGGTCTGACAGAACACACCCAGGCCCGGCTTAGGCTCGGGCTTGGCAATGATGCCGGACAGGTCCAGCTTCTGCTGCTTGGCGGTCAGGCCCGGTAGCACCTCGAGCAAGTCGGTGCGGCCGATCAGGTCGGTCAGCTGGGTCACCCCCAGTTGCGCCATCAGTTCACGGGTTTCTTCGGCAATGAACCTGAAGTAGTTCTCCACCATCTCGGGCAGGCCGTGGAAGTGCTCCTTGCGCAGTTTTTCGTCCTGAGTCGCCACGCCGGTGGCGCAGTTGTTCAGGTGACAGATGCGCAGGTATTTACAGCCCAGGGCCACCATGGGGCCGGTACCGAAGCCGAAGCTCTCGGCACCCAAAATGGCCGCCTTGACGATGTCCAGGCCGGTCTTGAGGCCGCCGTCCACCTGTAGCCGTACCTTGTGACGCAGGCCGTTGGCCACCAGTGCCTGCTGGGTTTCGGCCAGACCCAGCTCCCAGGGAGAACCGGCATACTTGACCGAAGACAGCGGGCTGGCGCCGGTGCCGCCATCGTAACCGGAGACGGTAATCAGATCCGCATAGGCCTTGGCCACGCCGGTGGCGATGGTGCCGACACCGGGCTCGGACACCAGCTTGACCGATACCAGGCAGCTGGGGTTGATCTGCTTGATGTCGAAAATCAGCTGGGCCAGATCCTCGATGGAATAGATGTCGTGGTGCGGCGGCGGCGAGATAAGGGTCACGCCCGGTACCGCATAACGCAGCTTGGCGATTTCTGCGGTCACCTTGTGACCGGGCAGCTGGCCGCCTTCTCCGGGCTTGGCGCCCTGGGCCACCTTGATCTGAATGACCTCGGCGTTCATCAGGTAGTGCGGGGTCACCCCGAAGCGACCGGAAGCCACCTGCTTGATCTTGGAGTTCTTCAGGCTGTTGAAACGGCGGGCATCTTCACCGCCCTCGCCGGAGTTGCTTTTGCCGCCGAGGCGGTTCATGGCAACGGCCAGTGCCTCGTGTGCCTCGGGGCCCAGGGCGCCGATGGACATGGCGGCACTGTCGAAACGGGGGAACAGCTCAGTCGCCGGCTCAACCTTATCCAGCGTTATGCCCTGGCCGTTTGGCTTGAGGGTCAGCAAGTCACGCAGCATGGCGACCGGGCGTTCGTTGACCAGTTCGGCGTAAACCTTGTAGTCCTCGTAGTTGCCGGAACGCACCGCGGTTTGCAGGCTCTTGACCACATCCGGGTTGTAGCTGTGGTATTCACCGTCGTGTACATATTTGAGCAGGCCACCCTGATTGAGCGGCTTGCGGGCGATCCAGGCGACCCGACTAAGGTTGAACAAGTCCTGCTGGAAGTCTTCGAAAGAAGCGCCCTGCACACGACTGGATACGCCCTTGAAGCACAGGTCGATCACGTCCCGATGCAGACCTATGGCTTCGAACAGCTGAGAGCAGCGGTAGGAAGCGATGGTGCTGATACCCATCTTGGACATCACCTTGTACAGGCCCTTGTTGATGCTGTTGCGGAAGTTGAGCAGCGCCTCGCGCAGGGGCATCTTGAGCACGCCGTCTTCCACCATGCGACCCAGGGTTTCATAGGCAAGGTAGGGGTAGATGGCGGTCACACCGAAACCGAGCAGGACGGCAAACTGGTGCGGATCCCGGGTGCTGGCCGTTTCCACTATGATGTTGGAGTCGCAGCGCAGGTTGTTTTCGACCAGGGTGCGCTGTATGGCGCCGGCGGCCATGGCGGCCGGGATTGGTAACTTGTCCTTGCTGATATAACGGTCGGTCAGTACCAGCAGCACTGTGCCTGTCTCTACCGCCGTCCTGGCCTCTTCACACAGGCGCTCGATGGCGGCCTGGAGGCCTTCTTCCGGCGCGAAGTTCAGATCTAGCACAGTATTCTTGTGGTGGGTCTGCTCCAGGCTCATCAGCTGATGGAAGTCGGAGTACAGCAGAATAGGCGACTCGAACTGAACTCTATGGGCGTGACCGTGGGTCTCGTTGAACACGTTTTGCTCGCGGCCGATCAGGGTGGCCAGCGACATGACGTGATTTTCCCGCAGCGGATCTATGGGGGGGTTGGTCACCTGAGCAAACATCTGGCGGAAATAATCGTAGACGGAACGGGATTTGCTGGACAGCACCGCCATGGGGGCATCGTCACCCATGGAGCCGACCGCTTCCTGGCCGTTCTCGCCCATGACCCGGATCACCTGATCCAGCTCTTCCATGGAATAGCCGAACAGTTTCTGATAGGTACGCAGGGAGCTGGAGTCCAGTTCGCATTGGCCGGCCTGGTCTTCGGGCAGATCTTCGAAGCGGGTCAGGCGACGTTTGTGCTTGGTCATCCACTCCTTGTAGGGGTGGCGAGACTTGAGATCGTCGTCGATTTCGAAACTGGTCCAGATTTTACCCTTGGCGGTATCCACCACGAACAATTCACCCGGGCCGACTCGACCCTTTTCGACCACTTCGTCCGGGGTATAGTCCCAGATGCCGATCTCGGAGGCCAGGGTAATAAAGCCGTCCTTGGTGCGAACGAAACGCGCCGGACGCAGGCCGTTACGGTCCAGGGCACAGGCGGCGAAGCGACCGTCGGACATCACAATGCCGGCGGGGCCATCCCAGGGCTCCATGTGCATGGAGTTGAAGTCGTAGAAGGCGCGCAAATCCTCGTCCATCGACGGGTTTTTCTGCCAGGCTGGCGGGATCAGCATGCGCATGGCGCGGAACAGGTCCATGCCGCCGGCCAGGAACAGCTCCAGCATGTTGTCCAGGCTGGATGAGTCGGAGCCGTCGGTGTTGACGTAGGGAGCAGCCTCTTGCAGATCCGGCAGCAGCGGCGAGCCAAATTTGTAGGCGCGGGCCTGGGCCCAGCGGCGGTTGCCGCCTATGGTGTTGATCTCGCCGTTGTGGGCCAGAAAACGGAATGGCTGCGCCAGCGGCCAGCGGGGCTGAGTATTGGTGGAAAAACGCTGGTGGAACACGCAGATGGCCGACTGCAGGCGGATATCCGCCAGATCCAGGTAGAAACGGGGCAAATCGGCGGGCATGCACAGGCCCTTGTAGGTCATCACCAGGTTGGACAGGCTGACTACGTAAAAGTATTCGTCATTGATGCGTTTTTCGATACGACGACGAACAATATAAAGGCGACGCTCGATGTCATTCTCGACCCAGCCGGCGGGGGCATTGACGAAGACCTGCTCGATGCGAGGCAGGGACGCCTTGGCGATGTCGCCCAGCACTTGGGTATTCACCGGCACGTCGCGCCAGCCAAGCAGGCTCAGGGTTTCCTTTTCCAGCTCTTCGTTGACTATCTTGCGGCTCTGTTCGGCCAGTACCGGATCCGGATTGAGGAACATCATGCCGACGGCATATTTTCGGCCCAGGTTCCATCCTTTATCTTGTGCGACAGCGCGAAAGAAGCTATCGGGTTTTTGCATCAGCAGACCGCAACCGTCGCCGGTTTTGCCATCGGCGGCGATACCACCGCGGTGTTGCATGCGATCCAACGCCGAAATTGCGAGTCGGACAAGCTTGTGGCTGGCTTCGCCTTCTGTATGGGCGATCAGGCCGAAACCACAGTTATCCTTCTCCAGCTTTGGGTCATAAAGAGACATTGCATTCCTCCATTGCTCAAGCCATTAGGCCGAGCGACTACTCTTGTCAGCACGACATGCTCTGAAGCGTCCGTTGCCATTGGTGGCTAATTTACCAAAATATAGGGATTTTTTTGTGAGGTCAATTAAAGCAATAAAGAGAGAAGTCGCTGTTTATGTCGGGGTGGAGTAGAATATTCCAATGTAAAACCCAGATGTTTGGCTATAAATCTTAGTTTTTGGTTTGTTGTTGGTTCTTTATGCTGCCTGCTTTGTATTTGCAGCACAATGTAAAGTTGAATGTTTTTTGTAGTTTTTTTACTACATATCAAGGGTAAATTTTGACGTAGATCTCGTTTTTATCCGTCTTTAAAATAGCCGTAATGGCGACTTTCGTGAAATCCCTTTATTATTATGGGATTATAAATTCAATTTTAAAGCATAATATTTCAATCTTGAGGTTTTTCCGAACGAGACAAAACCCATTTGATGTAAAATTACGCACGAACAAAAAGTTCTGTATGTCTCTATTCTGGCGCCGACAAAGCGGCCCTATCATCGGCATGACAGCCCGCGACTAAGCCGGTATCCTGCTTTTATGCTGTTATTGACGGGAATAACCGATGAAACCCATAAAAACATGGGCTCAATACTATGTTGATCTGATGACCAAGCTGGGCATAGTGCGTTTCAGCATGTTGCTGGCCGCCTGCATCATACTGCTGGCCATCTTTATCCAGGTAGGAGTAACGCTGTTTCTCCGGGGAACGGTCGAATCCATAGATATGGTTCGCTCCGTTTTTTTCGGGCTGCTGGTCACGCCCTGGGCGGTGTATTTTCTGTCGGTGGTGGTGGACCAGCTGGAAGACTCCCGCCAGCGGCTCAGCCGACTGGTGCAGCGGCTGCAGCAGATGCGGGAGCGGGATCTGGAGCTCAACAACGAGTTGCAGGAGAAAATAGAGCTGCTCAACCGCCAGATAGAAGAAACTCACAAGGCGGAAACCGCACGCCAGCAAGCCATTGACGATCTGGAGGCGGAAGTCTACCAGCGTGAGAAGGCACAGCTGGAATCCCAGGAACGCTCTGCTCTGTTGCGCTCCTTCATCGATACCTCTCCGGATCTGGTGTATTACCGCAACGAGCTGGAAGAGTTTTCCGGCTGTAATCGAGCCATGGAGAACCTGCTCGGCCGCCAGGAAAAAGAACTGATCGGACTGACCCCTTTCGATGTGTACCCGGCAGACGTGGCCGAGAAGGTGGTGGAAACCGACAAGGAAGTGTTCGCCCGCAATGAAAGCCAGACGTACGAGCAATGGCTGCAATATCCGGATGGCCGTCGGGCCTGTTTCGAACTGCGCAAGGTGCCCTTCTTCGATCGCAACGGCAAGCGTCTGGGCCTGCTGGGCTTCGGACGGGACATCACCGAGCGCAAGCGTTATCAGGAGGAGTTGGAAAAAGCCAGCCGTGACAAAACCACCTTTATCTCCACCATCAGTCATGAGCTGCGTACACCGCTGAACGGCATCGTCGGCCTGAGTCGCATTCTGCTGGCGACCAAACTGGGCCAGGAGCAGCGACAGCATCTCAAGACCATTCATTTCAGCGCCGTGACCCTGGGCAATATTTTCAACGACATCATAGATCTGGACAAGGTTGATCGCAGTCGGCTGGAGCTGGCTCCGGAGCCCATGGACTTCCCCGGTTTCTTAGACGATCTGGAAAGTCTGGCCCGGCTGCAGGCCGAGCAGAAAGGACTCTATCTGCACTTTGATCGGGACGGTGACATCCCCGACTGGATACTTGCCGACGGTACCCGTTTGCGACAGGTGCTGTGGAACCTGGTGGGGAACGCGGTCAAATTCACCGATGACGGCGGCGTTACCATCCGCTGTATGGCCGATGAGCTGACCCGGGACGAAATTACACTGCGCTTCGATATCGAAGACACCGGTATCGGTATTCCGGCCGAGCTGCAACAGAAAATTTTTGCGCTCTATTTTCAGGTGGAAGGTAACAAGCATGCCACCGGCACCGGTATCGGGCTGGCGGTGTCTCAGCAACTGGTGGATGCCATGCACGGCACCATAGAGCTGGACAGTGAACCCGGCGAAGGCTCTTGTTTCAGCATTACCATCAAGGTGCCGAGAGCCCAGGCGCCGGTAGACGATCCTGCCGTGGCGCAGTTGCCGCCGCTGTCGGTATTGCTGGTCGAGGATGTGGAGCTTAACGTGACCGTCGCCTGTGCCCTGCTGGAAAAGCTGGGCCACAAGGTGACCGTGGCCCGGGATGGTGGCGAGGCGTTCGCCTGGCTGGCGCAGATGCCCTTTGATCTGGTGTTCCTCGATATCCAGTTGCCGGACATGACCGGCTTCGATATTGCCGCCCGTCTGCGTGAAGAAGCACGGGAACAATCGAAGAGCCTGCCGCCGCTGGTGGCCCTGACCGCCAACGTGATCAGCGACAAGGAGGAATACCTGGCCAGGGGAATGGACGATGCCATCAGCAAGCCTTTGTCTTCCAAGGCCATCAAGGGGGTCTTGGCACGATTCTTTGCCCGACGGCCTCAGAGCCAGGCAAGCGCACAGCCGGTGGTGTCTGTGCCGGCGGACCCCGCCATGACAAGCATTACCGAGCCTCATGCCGATGAGCAGCAAGTATTAGATACGGTGTTCCTGACCGACTATGTAGATACGGTAGGCGCCGCCATCCTGTTATCCAGCGTCGATATGCTCGACAAGATGGCCGGAGATTACCTGAGCAAGCTTAATGGCTTTATGGCGGAGAAGGACCAGGACGGCATCGTCGAGGAAGCCCACAAAATCAAGGGCGCCGCCGGCTCGGTCGGGTTGAAGCGGATGCAACTGCTGGCGCAGCAGATCCAGAGTCCGGATCTGCCCGACTGGTGGCAACAGCTGGATGCCCGGGTGAATGAGCTGAATGCCTTGTTACCTGCGGATCTGGTGATATTGCGCCGGTGGCTGGAGAGCCGGGTATGAGTGACTATCAGGCTCTTATCCTGAGCGAGCGTCAGCTGCCCGGGCCTGTATCCGATACGGAGCCGGAAACGGCGCTGGCGGCGATAGAGGCGGATCGCAGCCGCATCGTGCAGTGTTCTCCGGTACGGCGGCTGCAGCAAAAGACCCAGGTATTCCCGCTGGACGTCAAGGCTTCGGTGCGCAGTCGGCTGACCCACTCGCTGGAGGTGAAGGAGACCGGCCGTCAGCTGGCGCTGAAGGTGCTGGCCAAGATGGAGCTGGAGGTCGACAAGGAGGCCTTCGTCAGCCTGGTGGAGATGGCCTGCTTGCTGCACGATGTCGGTAATCCGCCGTTCGGGCATTTTGGCGAAGTAGTGATGATCGATTGGCTAGGTACCCGGCTGCCGGCGCTGTTCAAACAGGCGGTCGGTAAAGGCTCCCGGCAGTGGCCCATGTTGATGGCGGATCTGCAGCAATTCGAAGGCAACGCCCAGAGTTTGCGGTTGTTGCACAGCCTGCAGGGATTAAACCTGACACTGAGCCAGCTGGCGGCCCTGCAAAAATACGTACGCGGCGCCTACCAGCGCAAGACAGGAGGGCGCTGGCAACAGAAGCCGGGGCATTTTTTCAGCGAACGTTCTCTGGTGCAGCAGATCAGGACACGCTTTCCGACCACCACCCGGGGGCGGTATCCGCTGGCCTTTCTGATGGAGGCGGCCGACGACATGGCCTATGGGGTGGCGGATCTGGAAGACGCCGTCGACCGGGGCGTGCTGAGCCTGGCGGAGCTGGAACTGGCATTGCTGAACGAAGCAAATGATTACCTGAAAAACTGCTGGCAACAGGCGAAGGTGGGTGAACCCGGCTTTTTCAGCCGCTTTCGCCAGGCGATCAACGATGACTTGCTCATTCTGGTCAGTGAGCAGTACCTGTTTCATCATCAGGCCATTCTCGAGGGCAGTCATGACGGCGCCCTGCTGTCGGTTGATCAGGAGCCGGCCCAGGCCCTGCAGTGGCTGAAAGACTTCGCCCATCGACGGGTATTCAACCGTCGTGAGGTGGAGGCGCTGGAGCTGTCGGGTTTTGCCGCACTCAAAGGCATACTGGAAGCCTTTTCCCCCTTGCTGGCGCTACCGGAGCGTGAGTTCACCAGCCTCGAAAGTCGGCAGGATGCCAAGGGGCTGGTATTGCGTCGTCTCTACCATCGCCTGCCGCCGCGCCACCTGGCGGCGTATCGGCGCGACAGTCGCAGTGCCGCTTTCTTCGAGAACGAGCAGGAGCGGGAGTGGTACTTCCGGGTCCGGCTGTTGCTGGATTTTGTCAGTGGCATGACGGACACTTATGTGCTGGAAGAATATCGCCTCTTGTGTGGTTTTCAGGGCTGAGATCCGATAGCCCTTGGTTCTATGGTCACAGAGCGATAGCCAGGGCCGATATTGGTGCTATTTCCGCTTGTTGCAAAGAGATAGCCTCTTTTTTCTGACCGGTGTGGCCGGAGCCATCTGCATGCGTTATTTCCTATTATTGATGTCGCTCTGCTTCAGCATCTTGTCACAGGCCTCCGGCCCCCTGATGGTGATGCACCAGGTGTTGCCCGGTGAAAGCTGGCGTTCACTGGCGGCGCGTTTTCAGTTGACCGAGCGCCAGCTACGGCTGAACTTCAATAACGAGCGTTTCATGACGCCGTTGACGACGGGAGACTGGATTTGGGTGCCGGACCGGCCGCCCTTGCCCCAGCCCGGTCTGCCGGTGGCCACCCGCACCGCGACCAAAACTCCTCAACCCAGCATGGCGGTGACCATACAACCCCCGGTCGAGTTGCCTCGGCTCGGCCCCCCCGATCCTGCTCTGGCGCCAAAAACCGACCGTGTACTGCTTACCATTGCGACGGCAGCCAAGGCGGCGGCGACCGATCAGCTGGATCAATTCGTGGAGCAGCAAGGCGCCTCGCTGGCCGACAACACCTTGCTGTTTGGCTTTCGCCAGCTCAGCGAACTGAGCTGGCTCAATCCCGAGCAGTGGGACTGGGATTATCAGTTGCCCCTGTTCGATAAAGAGCCTCGGCTCAGCAGTCGCATGGCGTTGCCGCTCATGCCCAGCTGGCAGGGAGAGCTGGGGCTGGATTATAGAGATGAACGACTGACCTATCAGACCGGACTGCATTTTGAACAGCTGCTGACCGACACGATCAGTGGACATATCGAGCCGGTAATGGATTATCAGACTTCCTGGCAACACAGTCGTGGCGGCCTGCTGATGTTCTTGAACCACAGGGACTGGACGCTGGGGGCGGGACAATACCGGGCCCTGTCCGGCTGGCAGCAACAAGCGGGGCAAATGGAGCGACCGGCATCCGGGCGGCTGTGGTTTGGCGAAGGGCGGCTGGGATTCTTGCCGGGTTTGAGTGTGTCGGGGCGATACTATCAATGGCAGGGGCGGCAACTCAGCCTGTACGGCAGCGGGGATAAATACAAGGCGGCCCTGTCTCGACAGTGGTCCTTCAATTACTCGCCCTGGCGAATATTCCGTTTGCAGAGCTCACTGTTGAGCAACAACAAAGATAAATTCGAGCCACGGTTTCGGTTGGGGATAGACCTGCCGCTGGGAATGGCGCCGGGTCAGTGGTGGAAAAGCCTAATGGAGAAGCCACGCTATGACCGCTATCGGCCGCTCCAACACCACAAGGTGATGGTGCTGGAACACCGGTAATCAAGCCTGAGGAGTGATACCAATCCCTATTACACAAATGATCAATGTCATTTCTGTATCACGCCGGACAAAGAGTCTGCTCCACCGACCCGCTTCAAGCACCTCCTGGTGACGCTCGGCACATGACGTCCCTATCATGTGATGGTCGGTGGCGTAGCTCTCTTTGTCCTCCTTGACGTTACAGAGTCGCCTGTGAGCACTGTCTGCGCTCAACTCGGTGCTGCCTCTGGAACTCCTCCCCAAAATCTGAGCAGATTCTGGGGGGGGGGTATTACAGCCGGGTAAACTCGTCGTTGGCGAAGCTGGTCGGGGTTGCTTTTTGCAGCATTGTCAGCAGCAGTATGGCGCGGGTTTCGCCATCGGCTTCCTGATAAATCGCTTCCAGTCCGACGAAGGGGCCTTCCGTGATGCGAACCTTGTCACCGCTGTGGGGAATGTCGCTCAGTTGTTCTCTGAGCTCATCGCTGTCGCAGCGACACATGAGGTCATAGACCAGCTCGGCGGGTACCTCGCAGGGGCCGCCGCCAAAGCGCACCAGGTTGCGTACGCCACGGGTAGAACCGATGGTGGTGGAGCTGGTTTTGGTCAGATCGGCGCGCACGAAAATATAGCCGGGAAACAGCGCTTCGGTAAGAACAACGACTTTGCGCCGGCGCAGCTTCTTTACCTCGGCGTAAGGGTAAAAAGCCTCTATCTCCTGGTTGTTCAGGTTCAGTAGCGCCCTCTCTTCTTCCCGGGGCCGGCAATGCGCCAGATACCACTTCTGCATACAAGACCCTTAAGCTCGGTTTGATTCGTTATTATGGCAGCACAAAGAAAAAAGGCCACGGCAAGCCGTGACCTTGAACAATTTTCGAGCCGGGTTTACCAGCCTTTGACGACGCCACCCTTGAACAGCTCAAGTGCGGCCTGATAGACCTCTTCGCTCTGATAGGCCTTGACGAAGGTCTGCACTCGTTCGTCATCCTGGTTGCCTTTGCGGGCGACAATCAGGTTCACGTAAGGAGATTCCTTGTCTTCCACGAACAGGCTGTCCCGGCCGGGCAGCAGATCGATCTGCGAGGCGTAGGTGGTGTTGATCACCGAAAAGGCCACGTCATCCAGCGAGCGGGGCAGCTGAGGCGCTTCCAGCTCTATGATGTTCAGCGCTTTCGGGTTGGCGGTGATGTTCAGGGTAGTGGCTTCCAGACCCACTGCATCATCCACTTCGATCAGGCCCTGTTGCTCCAGCAGCAGCAGGGTACGGCCCAGGTTGGTCGGGTCGTTCGGTACCGCAACCTTGGCACCGTCTTCCAGCTCGTCCAGTGACTTGATCACCCTGGAGTAGGCGGCGATGGGGTAGACGAAGGTGTTGCCCACGGCGATCAGATCGTAGCCGCGATCGGCAATCTGCTTGTCGAGATAAGGCTGGTGCTGGAAGGCGTTGATATCCAGGCTACCATCGTTCAGGGCCACGTTGGGGGTCACGTAGTCGCTGAATGACACCAGCTCTACATCCAGATTGTATTGCTCCTTGGCTACCTTGACGGCGACTTCGGCCACCTGTTCTTCGGCACCGGCAATCACCCCCAGACGCAGGGGCTTGGCGGCGGCCTCTTCGGCGGTGTCCTTGACTTGTTCGCCACAGCCGGCCAGTGCCAGAGCTGAGGCCAGCACACTCAGGGTCGCAAAAGATTTAAAACCTGACTTCATCGGGTAACTCCTTTTTAATCAACGATGATCTACATGAGCGACCAGACGTTCACCGGCGCTTTGAATGATTTGTACCAGTACCACCAGCATCACCACGGTGATCAGCATGATCTGCGGATCGAAGCGCTGATAACCGTAACGAATACCCACATCTCCCAGGCCACCGCCACCGATAGCACCGGCCATGGCGGAATAGTTTACCAGTGTCACCAGGGTGATGATAATACCGTTGAGCATGCCGGGGAGAGCCTCGGGCAGTAACACTTTCGTGACTATCTGCAGGCGGCGGGCGCCCATTGCCTGAGCCGCTTCCACCAGGCCCGCCGGAATTTCCATCAGGGCGCCTTCCATCAGTCGTGCCACGAAGGGAATGGCGGCCACGGTCAGCGGCACCACGGCGGCGACGGTACCGATGCTGGTACCGACTATCAAGCGGGTAAAGGGAATGATGGCCACCAGCAGTATGATGAAGGGAATGGAGCGGCCGATATTGACCACTGTGCCCAGTATCTTGTTGAAGGCGGCGTGTTCCCAGATCTGGCCGGGCTTGCTGACGTGCAGCGCTATTCCCAGCGGTATACCCAGGACGCAGGCGATGATGCCCGAACCAAAGGTCATGAGCAGGGTTTCCCACAGGGCGGATAACAGCAGATTAATCATGGCGTCGGACATAACCGAGTAACTCCACCTGAATTTTATGGTCCTGAAGATAAGCCTGTGCGGCTTGAGTCTGTGTCGGTTGTCCGTCCAGTTCGGCCAGCATGAAGCCGAATTTGACGCCCCCCGCATATTCGATATCGGCGCTGAGAATGGTCACGTCGACGCCGAGATCACGGCTTAAAATGGATATAAGCGGGGTGTCCACGGTTTCGCCGGTAAAGCCGAGTCGCACCAGTGGCAGGGCGCCGGTGAGCGGTTCGGCCGACAGTCGTTGCTGGTATTCCTCCGGAATGTCCAGGTTGATGGTGGAAGAAATAAAGCGCCGGGCCAGCTCGGTTCTGGCGTTGGCAAAAAACCAGGCGACATCGCCCTGTTCGACAAGCTCGCCATTATTGATAATGGCGACCCGGTCGCAGATACTCTTGACCACATGCATCTCGTGGGTGATCAGCAGTATGGTCAGGCCCAGGGTGCGGTTGATGTCTTTCAGCAGGCCGAGAATGGACTGGGTAGTCTGCGGATCCAGCGCCGAGGTGGCTTCGTCACACAGCAGTACCTTGGGCTTTGGCGCCAGGGCGCGCGCTATGGCGACCCTTTGCTTCTGGCCGCCGGACAACTCTTTCGGATAGGCACTGGCTCTGTGTGACAACCCGACCAGATCCAACAGTTCATTCACGCGCTGTTTGATGGCGGCCTTGTCCATGCCCGCCAGCTCCAGCGGCAGGGCCACGTTGGCGAACACGGTGCGGGAGGCCAGCAGGTTGAAATGCTGAAAAATCATGCCGATGTTACGACGGGCGCTGGGCAGCTCGCCGTTGCTGAGTTGGGTCAGATCCTGGCCGTCGACGATGACGCTACCCTCGGTGGGGCGTTCCAGCATATTGACGCAGCGGATCAGGGTACTTTTGCCGGCACCGGATTCACCGATGACGCCCATGATCTGGCCGGTGGCCACTTCCAGGTCGATGTTTCTGACGGCGTGGACGGCGGCGTCACCTTCACCGTAGCGTTTACTGATATTGGTTAGCTTGATCATCGGAGGATGAGCCTTTCCGGTATGGTTATTCACTGCTTTAACAGATGAGTGTAGCGACAAGTCATGCAAGCATGACTAATAGCAGTGGATGCTAGGCCGTCTGGACGTCCAAGTCAACGTAAATTTCCCCAGGGAGCAGGCGGGCAGGCGGGATCGGTATCTTTCTTGCTAAGTCGCCGGTTCATGGGATAGGGTGATACTTAGACTCGGCCGAGCCGTGTTCAGGGAACGAACTTAAGGGAAAACCATGGGCCAGTATTTTCTGCGTCGGTTATTGTTGCTGCTACCCACCTTCCTGGGCATCACCCTGGTGGTGTTTGCCATCACCCGTTTCGTGCCGGGTGGACCGGTAGAGCGCATGCTGATGGAAAGCCAGCTGCAAAGCAGCGAATTCAGCCAGAGTTCCCGCGGCAGCCAGATGCTGTCGTCCGAGCAGATTGAAGAACTGAAGGCTTTCTATGGCCTCGACAAACCGGTGTTCCAGGCCTACTGGGAGTGGCTGGGCAAGCTGGTACGGCTGGACTTGGGCGAATCGACCCGTTACTACCTGCCGGTATGGGAGCTGATTCAAGAGCGGCTCCCCATCTCTGCTTTCTTCGGCATCTGCACCTTCCTGCTCAGCTATCTGGTGTCTATTCCGCTCGGTATCCTCAAGGCACTAAAACACAACAGCCGCTTCGACAGCATCAGCTCCATGCTGATCTATGCCGGTTATGCGCTGCCGGCCTATGTGGTGGGTATCTTCCTGCTCACCGTGTTCTCCTTTCAGCTTGGCTGGTTTCCGATGGGCGGCTTCGTCGGCGACGACTTCTATTATCTGGAAGGCTTCTGGCCCAGGGTTTTCAACCTGTTTCACCATGCCCTGTTGCCGCTGATCGCCTATGCCATCGGCGACTTTGCAGTCTTGACCATGACCATGAAAAACAGCCTGATGGAAAACCTGTCGGCGGATTATGTGCGTACCGCCGTGGCCAAGGGGCTGCCCTTTCACAAGGCGGTAACCGGCCACGCCCTGCGCAACAGCATGATCCCCATCGCCAGCCATTTCGGCAACGTGATCTCGGTGTTTTTTGCCGGCTCCTTTTTGATTGAAGTAATTTTCAATATCGACGGTCTGGGGTTGCTCGGTTACGAGGCCATCGTCGAGCGGGATTACCCGGTGGTGATGGGTATACTGGCCGTGACCTCGCTGCTGATGCTGGTGGGCAATATACTGTCGGATATCTGCGTGGCGATGGTGGATCCCAGGGTGCGCTTCGATGGCTAGACTGTTCTCCGATCTTACTCACAAGAAGCTGCGCCGTTTTCGCAGCATACACCGCGGCTACTATGCCTTCTGTCTGTTCATGCTGATGGTGCTGCTGGCGCTGGCAGCCGAGCTGTGGGCCAGCAACCGGGCCTTGCTGGTCAAATACGAAGGCCGGCTCTATTTCCCCACCTACGGCGCCGTGATCACCGGCGATACTTTCGGGCTCGGTTACCAGTACGAAACCAACTACCGGGAGCTGAAAGCCCTGTTTGCCGAACAAGCCGAGGCCGCTCAGTCTGGCAACTGGGTGCTGTTGCCTCTTGTGCCCTGGAGCCCTTATGAGCAGGACTACAGCAGCGGAAGTTATCCGCCCAACGCGCCCAGTCTGGAGCACCGACACTATCTCGGTACCGATAACTCGGGGCGGGATATTCTGGCTCGGCTGGTATACGGCTTTCGTACCGCCGTGGGCTTCGCCTTTATCGCTCTGACCGCCAGCTATGCCATCGGCGTCTTGCTGGGCTGCGTGATGGGCTTCGTCGGCGGCAAGTTCGACTTGTTGTTTCAGCGCTTTATCGAGATCTGGTCCCAGGTGCCCTTTCTCTACGTCATCATGATACTGGTGTCTCTGACACAGCCGAATTTCATGCTGTTTGTGGGCATCAACGTGCTGTTCGGCTGGATGGGCATCACCTGGTATATGCGTACCCTGACCTACCGGGAGAAGGTGCGGGACTATGTGCTGGCGGCCCGGGCACAGGGCGCCGGCTTGGGGCGTATCATAGTGCACCATATTCTGCCCAATACTCTGGTGATGATAGTGACGCTGGCGCCCTTTACCGTGGTGGCCAATATCTCGTTACTGACGGCACTGGACTATCTCGGCTTCGGTCTGCCACCGCCAACGCCCAGCTGGGGCGAACTGCTGCGCCAGGGCGTCAATCATCTGGACTCGCCCTGGATAGTGGTCTCGGTGGTGACGGCGGTGTCGCTGGTGCTGATCACCGTCTCCTTTATTGGCGAGGCGATTCGGGAAGCCTTCGACCCCAAACATTTCTCTCGTTATGAATAGGCAGGGAATGCGATGAAAACATGGATAACGATACTGAGTACCTGGATGCTGATCTTTGGCGTGAGCGCCGCCGAGTTACCGGACAAGCTGGAATGGCTGACCAATAATGAGGATCCGATATTCGCCTCGGCCGAGGCCAGGCGGGGCGGGGTCTTCAACAGCAGTCTGCAGAGCTTTCCGCTGACCTTCCGTACCGTGGGGCCCGACTCCAACACGGCGTTTCGCTCCTTTATTTTGGAAAATCAGCTCGGCCTCTATGCCCTGCACCCACAAACCGAGCGACCGATACCGGCATTGGCGACCCACTGGGCTTTCGGTGACGACAACAGAACCATGTATTTCAAGCTCAATCCGGCCGCGCGCTGGTCCGATGGCGAGCCGGTGACTGCCGACGACTTTTTGTTTGCTCTGGAGATGATGCGTTCCGAGGTGATCCGCGCCCCTTGGTATAACAACTACTACACCGAGGAAATCGTCGACATCACCCGGTACGACAACCACACCCTGTCGGTCACCGCCGGCAGCCCCAAGAGCCGGCGCGAGCTGCTCAATACCGTGGGTCTCACCCCCCAGCCCCGGCATTTTTATCAACTCACCGACGACTGGGTGCGCCGCTATAACTGGGCCAAGGCGCCGGTCACCGGTGCCTATGTGATCGACGACGTCAAACGGGGCCGTTCCATCACCTTCAAACGGCTGGATGACTGGTGGGGCAACGAGCTTACTTATTACAAGCATCGATTCAACGTGGACCGGATCCGCCTGAATGTGGTGCGGGACATGAACATCGCCTACCGGCATTTTCTGCGCGGCGATATCGACACCTTCGGCCTGATCCTGCCGGAGTGGTGGCACGACAAGACGGATACCCCCGAATATCGCAAGGGGCTGATCAATCGCATCTGGTTCTACAACGATATTCCGCACGGCGCCCAGGGCTTTCATCTCAATACCGCCCATCCCAGGCTCGCTGATGTGCGGGTGCGTCGGGGCATAGCCCATGCCATCAACATGCAGCGTATGCTGGACACCATATTGCGTGGCGACTACGAGCGGATGAACACCTTCGGCACCGGCTATGGCGACTTTATCGATACCGATATCCGGGCCCGGGAGTACGATATTGAACGGGCACGGGCGCTGTTTGCCGAGGCGGGTTATGACCGTCAGGGACCGGGCGGCATACTGCGTAACGTGGCCGGTGATATGCTCAGCCTGGCAGTCACCTATACCACGCCCGAGCATACCGCCCGACTGGCTATTCTGCGGGAAGAGGCGCGCAAGGCGGGACTGGATCTGCAACTGAACCTGGTCGACGGCGCCAGTGGCTTCAAGGTGATGCTGGAGAAAAAACACGAGGCGGCCTGGCTGGGCTGGGGCGGCAGCGGCCTCTACCCTCAGTACTGGGAGTTCTTCCACTCGGTGAACGCGGGGCAGCCTCAGACCAATAACCTGTTCAACATCAGCGACGCGGAACTGGATACCCTGATAGAGCAATACAGGGTGACCATGGATCTGGATGCAAAGGCCGGTATTTCCCGCCAGATACAGCAACGAGTGCACGAGCTGGCAATCTTTATTCCCGGCTATCAGGTGCCTTATACCCGCGAGGCCTATTGGCGTTATGTGCGTCTGCCCGAGAACAAGGGGACGCGCCATTCGCCTTCGTTGTTTTGGCCGATGGAAGGAGCGCCTCACAGCACGGGTGGCCTGTTCTGGATCGATGATGTGCTGAAGGCGGAAGTTGAAGCGGGCAAGCGCAGCTTCGAACCCGTGTTGGAGATAGATGAAACCTGGCGGCAGAAGGAGCACTGATGGAGCCGCTGCTCGAAGTCGAAAACCTGGCCGTCAGTTTTACCACCGAGGCCGGCCGTTTTCGGGTGGTGGACGATGTCAGTTTTTCGCTGACGTCGGGCCAGACCCTGGGGCTGGTCGGTGAGTCCGGCTGCGGCAAGAGTGTAACGGCGCTGAGCCTGCTGGGGCTGCTGCCCAGGCCGGCAGGCGAGGTAGTGGGCGGCCGGGCGCTGTTCCAGGGCAAGGATCTGCTGACCCTGACGGCCGAGCAGCGCTATCGGGTCCGTGGCAACAAGATAGCCATGATCTTTCAGGAGCCGATGACGGCCTTGAATCCGGTGCATACGGTCGGGCGCCAGTTGATGGAGGTATATCGGCTACACAGGCCCGAGCTTGGCAGGCGTGATCAAAAACAGGCGGCGGCGGAGATGTTGCGCCAAGTGGGCATACCGGAAGCCGAAGCGAGGCTGAAAGCCTATCCGCATCAGCTGTCTGGTGGCATGCGGCAGAGAGTGATGATCGCCATGGCCTTGGCCTGTGAACCGGATCTACTGATCTGTGACGAGCCGACCACGGCGCTGGATGTGACCATTCAGGCGCAGATACTTCACCTGATCCGGGAACTGCAGCAGAGAACCGGCATGGCGGTGCTCTTTATCACCCACGATCTGGGCGTGGTAGCCCAGATCTGCGATCAGGTGCTGGTGATGTATGCGGGCCGCAGTGCCGAGCAGGCCGATGTATTTACCCTGTTCGAGCGGCCGGTACATCCTTATACCCAGGGACTGCTGTCGGCCATCCCTCGTCTCGACCAACCCGGCAAAACGGAACTGGCGACCATCAGGGGGCAGGTTCCGTCTCTTGAAGAACAGGAGGCCGGCTGCCGTTTCGCCAATCGCTGCCCCTATATGACCGAACGCTGCCGGCGACAACCTGCCATGGAGCGGGTAGAGGAAGCGCATCATGTCTGGTGTCATCACTGGCGGGAGTTACGCCGATGAGTGAACTACCGAAAGCAGCCATGAGTCCGCGGGTGAAAGCGGCTTCGAACCCGCTATTGAAGGTAGAGCAACTGCGGCAGCACTTTACCCTGGGCGGCGGCCTCTTGCGTCGCGGCAAGACCCTGTATGCGGTGGATGGGGTCAGTCTGGAGCTGGAAGCGGGCAGAACCCTGGGTCTGGTGGGGGAGTCCGGCTGCGGCAAGTCGACCCTAGCCCGCAGCCTGCTCAAGCTGCACGAACCCAGCGGCGGACGCATCTTGTTCGAAGGGCAGGATATCACTCATTATTCCCGCTCCCGGATGCGTCCCCTGCGCCAACAAATGCAGCTGGTATTTCAGGATCCTCAGGAGTCGCTCAATGGCCGCCATACCATAGGCACCATATTGCAGGAGCCTTTCATTATTCACGGGCTGGGCACGGCCGTAGAACGAAAACAATGGGCAGCCGAGCTATTGGACAGGGTCGGTTTGTCGGCCTCGGCGCTGGAACGTTACCCTCATGAGTTTTCCGGCGGTCAGCGGCAACGCATCGGCATCGCCCGGGCCATGGCGCTCAAGCCACGGCTGCTGGTCTGCGATGAGGCAGTGTCGGCACTGGATGTCTCGGTGCAATCCCAGATCCTGAATTTGCTGCTGTCGTTGCAGCAGGAGTATCAGCTGGCCATGCTGTTTATTGCCCATGATCTGTCGGTGGTAAAACATATATCCGATCATATCGCGGTGATGTATCTGGGGCGTATCGTCGAGCTGGCGCCGGCAGAAGAATTATATCACCGGCCTCTGCATCCCTACACTCGGGCTCTGCTTGCCGCCATCCCCGAACCGGACCCCCGCCGGCGCAAGGTGCCGATGGTCTTGCATGGAGAGCCGCCCTCACCGGCCAATCCGCCCTCCGGTTGTCACTTTCGCACTCGTTGTCCTTATGTGGGAGAACGCTGTATTACCGAAGTCCCGGCGCTTATCGGTGAGGAGCACAGTGTCGCCTGTCATTTTCAGCAGGAGATCGAGCGTGGACAACGGCTGCCTCAACCGGGCCAAGGCTGTGATATTATCGCGACAGTAACTGCGTCTTAAACATAGGAACTTCTAGTGACTACAGCGGCAATATTTCTGGATCGAGACGGTGTCATCAATCAGGACACCGGCTATGTGTCTCATTCTGACGACTTTATCTTTATCGATGGCGTGATCGACGCCATGAAGCAACTGAAGCAGAAAGGCTATCAACTGGTGGTGGTGACTAACCAGTCGGGTATCGCCCGTGGCCTGTTCAGCGAAGAGGACTTTATCCGCCTGACCGAATGGATGGACTGGTCTCTGGCCGACCGGGGTGTGGATCTGGATGGCATCTATTTCTGCCCTCATCATCCTACCGAAGGCTCCGGTCCCGAAACCCAGGTATGCGATTGTCGCAAGCCAGCACCGGGCATGTTGCTGCAGGCTGCACAGGAACTGAACATCAATCTGGCCGCCTCCTATATGGTCGGTGACAAGGTATCGGACATGAAGGCCGCCGGGGTGGCAGGCGTTGGACACAAGATCTTGGTGCGTACCGGCAAGGATATTACCGCCGAAGGGGAAGCGCTGGCGGAAGCCGTCTATCCCTCACTGGTTGAATTTGCACAGAATGCCGTCGATCTGACGTGATATCCAGCACACTGGATAAAAAAAAGTCTGTCGGTTGGTTTTTATCAAAAAAGCCCTTGCGCAAAATCGGCCGCTCCCTATAATGCGCATCC
>NZ_JBKGFN010000021.1:0-26450 GCF_046521305.1 Oceanisphaera submarina
GCAGACCATGCAGACCATGCAGACCATGCAGACCATGCAGACCATGCAGACCATGATGCTCACCCGCACCGCCACCATGACAAACATGATTCCGATAAAATGTCGATCGGAAACGACGATGACGGCCACCAGCATGGTGAGCAGGATACCCACATCTGGCTGGATCCCCATCACGCCGAAAAAATTGCCAGCCTGCTGGCCGAGCGTCTGAGTCTGCTGGATCCGGCCGGTCGCGATCGATATCAACACAATCTGGCCGCCTTTCGGGCAGGCTTGACCGAGACCGACCAACAGGTGGCTGCACGCCTGGCTCCGACCGCCGGCACCGGTTACTTCGTGTTCCACGATGCCTACGGCTACTGGGAAGATCATTACCAGTTACCGTCACTCGGGTATTTTACCGTCAATCCGGAACGCTCTCCCGGCGCCAGAACCGTGTCACGTATCCATCAGGCGCTCAAGGAATCACAGGCACAATGTGTCTTTGCCGAGCCCCAGTTCAGGCCCGCCGTTGTCGAGGCCGTGGTACGAGGTACCAGCGCACGCATCGGCATACTGGATCCGTTGGGAGCCAACATTGAAATTGGCGCCCAAAGTTATTTTACTTTTATGCTTCAGTTAGCGAACACTATGGCCGCTTGCTTACTCAACGAAGCCTAAAAACTTGAAATAAAATCCGTTACAATACGGAACTTTATTATCGGCGCATGTCTCTAACTGAATCTTCTGTACATGAGCTATTTTGTAATAAATATTAACCGCTTTATTATCTTTGGTTCTATATCTGGATAGATAAAGCGGTTTTTGCATTCATTATTCCGTCATCAACAGGCATAGGTAATCCGGATGAATCCTCTCCGCCCGATACAATCAAAACTTCAAGCTATGCCGGCGCAGTTACCCAAGCGACATCTGTACGGCATCATCCTTCTCGGTAGCCTGACGCTGACCACCGCGGTGATGATGCCCTCGCCCGGTGACCTTATCAAGCAGCCGGTCAAAATCAGCATCCCTGCCAGTCTGAACCTGCCGCAAAAAGCCGCCAAAGAGCAGGTCGACAACACCGAATTCTACACCTTGCCCGGCGATGATCTCGGTGAAGTAGAGCCGGTCGACGCCCTGGATGCGATCGCCGCCACCGAACCCGAATGGCAGGAATATCAGGTGCAAAACGGCGATACACTCAGCACCATTTTCAATGGCCTGGGACTGCCGCTGGCCACCATGTACAAGATGCTGGAGGCCGACAAGAGCAAGGTGCTGGACGGCCTCAAACCGGGTCAAACGCTGTCGTTGTTGATCGATCAGGACAACCTGCTGCAAGAATTCAAGATCAAGCGGGATTTGCTGCACACCCGCATCTTTACCCGCGACGGAGACGGCTATCAAAGTAGCCTCAGAACCGAAGAAAGCAACTGGGAAAGCCGGGCCCTGAGCGGGATTATCAACGGCAGTTTCTATATCAGTGCCCGGGATGCCGGCCTCTCTGCCACCCAAATCCAGCGGATTGCCAACCTGTTTCAGTGGCAGCTCAATTTTGCCCGGGATTTGCGTCAGGGCGACAGCTTCAAGGTATTGGTACAACGTGAATTCGTCGAAGGCCAGAGAACCGGAAAGTCCGAACTGCAGGCTGTGGAAATCACCAACAAAGGTCGTACCTATCACGCCTTTCGCCACGAAGACGGCAAATTTTACGATGCAAAAGGTGAAAGCCTGGAACGGGGCTTTATTCGCATTCCGCTGGAACGTCATGCTCGGCTCAGTTCCAACTTCAACCTGAACCGCAAGCATCCCGTTACCGGCCGGGTTCAGCCCCACAAGGGCACCGACTTTGCCGTTCCTGTCGGTACCCCAGTGCTGGCCCCGGGCGACGGAGTGGTGGTCAAGGCCGTACGCCATCGCCTGGCCGGCAACTACCTGGTGATCCGCCATGGCCGCCAGTACACCACCCGTTTCCTGCATCTCAGCAAGTTTCTGGTAAAACCGGGTGATACGGTGCGCCGGGGCCAGCGTATTGCGCTGTCCGGCAACACGGGCCGCTCTACCGGCCCACACCTGCATTATGAATTCCACGTCAACAACAGAGCCGTGGACGCTATGCAGGTCAAGCTGCCGATGGCCGATGGTCTGCATGGTACCGAGAAGAAAACCTTCCTGGCCACGGTGGATAAATACAAGCGGGAGTTTTCCGGCTGACCGCCAGGCACATCCCCATAATAAAAAAGCGCCTGACGGCGCTTTTTTATTGCATAACACGTAATGTTATTTGGCGTGGTAGGGCCGTGACAGGCGGTGCACCGATTCGATAAAGGCACCGGCGTGTTCCGGCTCCACATCCAGATGAATGCCATGTCCCAGGTTGAACACATGGCCGGGGCCTTCACCAAAGCCTTCCAGAATGGTCGCCACTTCCTGCTCGATACGCGGGATGGGCGCATAGAGCATGGATGGATCCATGTTGCCCTGCAGGGCCACCTTGTCGCCGACGCGACGCTTGGCGTCGGCAATGTTGATGGTCCAGTCCAGACCCACAGCATCACAGCCGGTGGCCGCAATCGCTTCCAGCCACTGGCCGCCATTTTTGGTAAACAGGGTCACAGGCACCCGACGACCTTCATTTTCGCGGGTCAGGCCATCGACGATTTTCGCCATATACTGCAGCGAGAAATCGTTGTAGTCACGCGGAGTCAGCACGCCACCCCAGGTATCGAAGATCATCAGTGACTGGGCGCCGGCCGCCACCTGAGCGTTGAGGTAGCCGATCACGCTGTCGGCAAGCTTGTCGAGCAGCAGGTGCAGGGCCTTAGGCTCGGCATACATCATCTTCTTGATCCTGGTGAAAGCCTTGGAGCTACCGCCTTCCACCATATAGGTAGCCAGAGTCCAGGGGCTGCCGGAAAAACCTATCAGCGGCACTTCACCCTGCAGCTCGCGACGAATGGTGCGGACCGCATTCATCACGTAACCCAGCTCGTCTTCCGGATCCGGAATACCGATTTTCTGCACATCGGCCATGGAGGCGAGCGGCCGTTCGAACTTGGGGCCCTCTCCGGTTTCGAAATAGAGTCCCAGTCCCATGGCGTCGGGAATGGTCAGAATGTCGGAAAACAGGATGGCCGCATCGAGCGGAAAACGGCGCAGCGGCTGCAGCGTCACTTCACAGGCCAGCTCGGCATTTTTGCACAGCGACATAAAATCACCGGCTTCCGCCCGGGTCGCCTTGTACTCGGGTAGATAGCGTCCAGCCTGGCGCATCATCCATACCGGGGTATAGTCTACCGGCTGGCGTAAAAGGGCACGTAAGTAACTATCATTCTTGAGTGGTTTCATCCCGTCGTTCCAGATCAGGTGGCAAATTGTCCGCATTGTAACACCAGATGCCGGAATCGGAAAAACTGCGTGGTCCCGGCCGGACCCGTGCCGGTAAGGGTGCCCAAACGCGCAAGTTATGAGCAATACTATTGACCCGGACTACTCTTTACTTTAATGATGGAGACTAGCCACCTGTTCGGGTCGCCCAAGGAGGGAATCATGCTCAGGAAAATGGAACAAACCAAGGAACAACTGGCCGGTAAGCATCAGGCCCTCGACGCCTTTATCAATGCCCGCCAGAGCCTGTTGGTCGAATACATACGTCTGTCCACCAACCAGAAAACCCAACCGACACCGGAAGAACTGTCCGAGTTCTGTGGCCAGCTGGTCGACTATGTCTGCGCCGGTCACTTCGAGATATACGATTATGTTGTGGCCGCCTACGAGGCAGCCCGGGGCAATGCCCGGACTCTGGCCGAACGCATTTACCCGCGTCTCAAGCAAAGCGCTGCCGAGGCATTGAACTTCCATGACAAGTACGCCCAGGTCGACGAAGACAGCCTGCTGGAACTGGAGCTGGATCTGGATCTCGGCCAGCTCGGCGAAATGCTCGAAGAGCGGTTCGAACTGGAAGACCGGCTGGTGTCGGCCATCTCGCTGCTGAATCATCTGGATACCGGCGAACCCGCCTGACAGGAGCCAACCATGGCTGAACGCAGAGTGTTTTCCCGTATCGGTTTCAACAGCCAGGCCTGGTTGACAGACGCCGGCGGGCACCAATACCGGGCCCGGGTCCGCGATTTATCGTTGCACGGAGCCCTGGCCGAAGTGCCCGACGACTGGCCCGGACAAGACGGCGACGAATTCGAACTACAGCTGTCGCTGGACGGTCATGGCCAGCTTATTGTCATGCATGGCTACCAGCGCCATCATGAGCAGGGCTGTATCGGGCTGGAATGCCGGCAGCTGGACATCGACAGCGCAGCTCACCTGCGCCGCCTGGTTGAACTGAACCTCGCCGACGAGGCCCTGTTGCTGCGCCAGCTGGCTCAACTGCAGCTGGAAGACAAGCCTTAGCGCCGGATTATAGCGCCTCCAGCGCCTCGTCCAGTTTCTTGACGGCAATCACTTCCATGCCGTCAGGTGCCTGCTTGGGTCTGTTCGCCCAGGGCACTATGGCGCGGGTAAAACCGTGCTTGGCCGCTTCCATCAGTCGCTCCTGCCCCGACGGCACCGGACGAATTTCTCCCGACAGCCCCACCTCGCCGAACACCACCAGCTCTTGCGGCAAGGCCTTGTCACGAAAGCTCGACACCAACGCCAGCAGCAGCGCCAGGTCGGCACTGGTATCCTCGACCCTGACCCCACCGACGACGTTGACGAACACATCCTGATCCGCCATCTGCAAGCCGCCGTGACGGTGTAATACCGCCAGCAACATGGCCAGCCGGTTATGCTCCAGCCCCAAGGTTACCCGCCGCGGATTGGCCAGCTGGGAATAATCCACCAGCGCCTGCAATTCCACCAGCAAGGGTCGGGTGCCCTCCCAGATCACCATCACCACAGACCCCGTGGTCTGTTCTTCACCCCGGTTCAGAAAAATGGCCGAGGGATTGCTCACTTCTTTCATGCCGGTTTCGGTCATGGCAAAGACCCCCAGCTCATTCACAGCGCCGAAGCGATTCTTGTGGCTGCGCAGGGTTCTAAAGCGGCTGTCGCTGGCACCATCCAGCAAGATGGAACAGTCGATACAGTGCTCCAGCACCTTGGGGCCTGCCAGGGCGCCGTCTTTGGTCACGTGCCCCACCATCAGGATCACCACCCCTTGCTGTTTGGCGAAACGGGTCAGTTGGGCCGCCGCCTCCCGTACCTGGCTCACCGATCCCGGCGCCGACTGCACCTCTGCCACGTGCATCACCTGAATAGAGTCGATCACCATCACCGCCGGGCGCTCCTCCCGGGCAACATGGCAAATCTGTTCGACGCTGGTTTCCGACAGCATACGCAGTTGATCCCGGGGTAATCCCAGGCGTTGAGCCCGCATCGCCACCTGTTGCAGTGACTCTTCACCGGTGACGTAAAGTGTTTTCATCCTGCCGGCCAGTCCACACATCACCTGCAACAACAAGGTGCTCTTGCCTGCCCCCGGATTACCGCCGATAAGAATCGCCGAGCCGGAAACCATGCCACCACCCAGCACCCTATCCAGCTCCTTGAAGCCGCTGTTGAGCCGGGGGATTTCGCTCAGCGAAATTTCATCCAGGGTCTGTACCTTGTTGTCCTGGGCGCCGGCATAGCCGACAAAACGGCTGTTACGGCTGACCGCGGTCGCTGGCGCCAGCCGAATCTCGGTAATGGTATTCCACTCTTTACACTCGGAGCACTGCCCCTGCCAACGGGGAAATTCGGCACCACATTCGCCGCAGACAAACGCCGTTTTGGACTTGGCCATGCATACTCACTCATTTATTAACGAGCTGTTATACTGGACCAAGTTTTTCACCCACTCAACCCCAGGCCAAGATGGATCTCAGCCCCTATAAAGCTCTGCTTAATAAACTGATACCTCTCAGCTACCATCATGAACTCGATGGGCTGCTGGATACCCTGCTGCCGGGGGCCGACAGTAGTACCCGCTTCAAATTACAGGCCGAAATACGCCGTCTCACCAGCCCCTGCCTGCGGGTGCTGGATTTACGCAGCCTGTTTCAGGATCAATGCCGACTGGTACGCCACCAGGGACTGGATCACTGGCTGCCCGAACAACTGGAACAGCGCTTTCAGACTCTGTTGTTCGACTTTAACAACGAATACACCCGCGGGCTGTACGAAGCCCTGATCGCCGAACTCGCGACCTTGCGTAAACTGCCCTCCCAGTTCAACACGCCCCCCTGGCATCTGCCGGCGATGGGAGTTCGCCGCAAAGAGCATCGTCTGCGCTTCGTGACGCCGGTTTGGCTGCACCTGGATAATGAGCAAGTGCAAGGCAACAGCCTGGATATTTCGGCCAACGGACTGCTGGTGCAGCTGTCTGCCCCACAAGCGCTGCCGGAGCAAGTACTGGTGTCCTTTCCCGAGTTGGCCAAGCAGCCGGGGTTGAGCTGTCTGGCCACCCCTCAGCCTTATCGTCTGAGCCGGAGTCCGGAGGATCCCGGGCGGCTCAAGATGCAATGCCTGGAAGAAGACCCCGCGCGTCAGCAGGCGCTGATCAAGTTTATCGAGCAAAGCCGCCCCCGTTATGGTCTGGATGCGGAAGACCTGTACAGTACAGTACAGGCCCAGTGCTGGGGACAGGCTCTGCTCGAAACCAGCCTTAGTCTGTCGCTGTTTTTTGATAGGCAGGGCGAGCTGCAGAACGTACTGACCAACCGCCAGAGCGGCAAGGTGCTGTCGTTATGGCAGCAGGATACTCCCGGAGACCTGCTGACGACGCTGTTGCCTCCCGAGCGAATACTGCAGATGAGCAAGCAGCCGCAAAGCTCGCTGCTGCTGTACCTTTTCCGGCACCAGGGGCAAAGCCAGAGTTTTCACTTTGTTGCCGACCAGCATGAGCTCGAGCAACATCAGGCCTATTCCGCCTTTATCAGTGAAGGATTAAAAACCGGCACCCTGCAGTGCTATTACCTGAGCCTGAGTTCGGTTCACTTTACCGATCAAACCATAGCAGCGCTGGATCTTCAGGGCATGCGCCAGTTACAGCAGCTGCAATGGCAACTCTGGCTGACGCCGTTGCCGGTACAGATAACACCGGCTCCCGCCGAGGGGAGCATTCAGCAACTGGCTCCCTTTATTCGTAAAGTACGGCGGCGCAGCATCACGCTGACGCCAACAGGCCAGCAGGCTTCCAAACGTCAGGAGGCACGCTTCAAATATCAGAGTGAAGTCGAGTTGACCATTGCCGGACAACCATATGCAGGGCATACCGAAGATCTGTCCAACTGCGGCATGCAAATCTCGCTGACGAAGCCGGTACGGCTCGATATTCCCTGTTTGGTTAACGTCAACCTGCTCGAGCTCAGCACGCGCAGCCGCCAGTGGAAGCTGAAAAGTCTGCCCTATCGGGTCGTCAATCAGAGTGGTAATGGCCGGGTGTTACATCTGCGGATAGAAGGGCCAAAAGAAACTCACCCCGGCTTTCAGTTCTTTTCGGCGCTATTGGAACAAAACCAGGAGAAGCTGCGTGCCCGACCAGATAACAACCATACGCCGGCCTGGCTGACCTGGCTCAACCGCCAGACCCTGCAACAGCCACCGGCTCCCACCTTCATGCTGGGGCGCAACGACGGCGGATTTTATGTTCAGGGGGCCATCGCCTGCCTGGCGCAACGTGATCTGATGAGCTTTTTGTCGAACGAATATCAGCAGGCCCATTTAAGCAGACTGGTTTCCCGACAGCTGTTGCAGTCGATTATCACCGAGCTACTGCGTCCGACGGGGAAAAGTCACCAGTGCCTCGAGATCTGGACGGCCGCCGCCGCCGATGGCAGCGGAAAAACATGGCAACGGCTTGCGCCGGACGCCAGTCAGCGCGCCTTTTTACTGAATCCTGAACAGGCCAAAGAACTCAGGGCCAGTCTGCTGGTTGTCAACCGGCTTCAGCTGCGTCAGCTTGATTATGTGGTGCCTGAACGCAATAGCCTCACCCAGACCTCGCTGCATAAGGCCCAGCTGCTGGAACAGCAACTGGCAGAGCTGGCCGCCATGGGCCAGCTCTTCGACATCACCGATATGGTCAGATGGCGGCAGACGCGCACCGCGCCTGCAGTAGCGCCAGCACCCCTTCCAGGCTCAGATGGTTAAGGCACACCGGCGCCTGCTCCTGCACCAGCGGTTTGGCGTGCAAGGCGACTCCCAGTCCGGCCTGCGCCAGCATCAACAGATCATTGGCGCCATCGCCGATGGCCACCGTCTGGCTGAGAGGGATGTCGTAACGTTCGGCCAGCTCGACCAGAATCCGGGCCTTGGCCTCGGCATCGACGATGTCGCCCAGCACCTCGCCGGTAAAACGGCCGTCCCGGATTTCCAGCGTATTGGCAAAGTCCGCATCCAGCCCCAGGGTCTGACGCAGATGGCCGGTAAAGGGCGTGAAACCACCGGAAGCCAGCGCGACTTTCCAGCCCATGGCTTTCAGCCCCTCGACCAGAATAATCAGCCCCGGCATCAACGGCATGCGCGCTATCACCTGCTCGATAATAACGGCGTCGGCACCGGCCAGCGCCCTGACGCGCCGACGCAGGCTTTCGGCAAACGGCAGGGCGCCTTCCATCGCCGCCCGGGTAACCGCAGCGACTTCTTCTCCTACCCCCGCCAACAGGGCAATTTCATCGATGCATTCAATCTGGATGGCCGTCGAGTCCATGTCCATCAATACCAGACCCGGCTTGTCCGCCTGCGGCAGAGCGGGCACACAGGCCAGATCCCAGCCATCGGCGACCGCCTGCAGACGGGTCTTGAGCGCCGGCGACCAGGCAGACAGTCGCAGGCTCAACAGATCCCGCTCGGCCACGCGTTTTACCCCTGAGACTTCCACCTGCACACCGGCCTCATCCAGTATTTGCAGGCTGGATCGCAACGCGGATTTATGCAGCTGCTCCGCCAGCAGTATCAGATGACCGGCAGGCACGGCCAGCTGACCCGGCACCAGCTGATCCTTTTGCCACAGCCGGGCGCCGCAAGACAGCATATCGGTCCAGTCCCGGACCCTCTCGGGTAAAACATCCATTAACAGTGCCACTCGCTATTCCTATGCTCATAAAGACCGGCGCTCAGGGTAGCGTATTGCTTTTTCGCCAGGCAAGAGACAATATTGCCGCCATGTGGAAAAAACACCCTGTAATACACAAACCGCTGCTGTCGCTACTGCTCCTGTTGCTGATGTCATTCACCGTCTGGCAATGGCTGCAAGTCTCACACCTGGGCTATCACTGGCAACAGTTGCCTCAGCGAACCCTGGCCGCTCCGCTGGCTGATTATGCCGAACTGCAGGCGATAAAATCCCTGGTGGCAGATGACGCCGAGCGCCAGCGTCAGCTGGTAGATGAGCTGGTCAGCGCCCATCTGGTGGTCGCGGCACAATTGTACGATGGAAGCGGCCAACTGTTGGCCGAGGCCGGCATCCCCGATGACGGCGATCTCCTCTACATACGCCCGTTATACCGGGAAAGTCGGCCCGTCGGCTTCCTGCGTCTGCAGCTTGCGCCGTCGACGCTGACCATGGCGCAACGCGGCATCTGGCAACAATTGCTCCACCATTTGAGCTGGCTGTTACCCCTGTGTGCCCTGCTGGGGATTCTGGCCGGCCTGGGGCTTAAGCGCCGGCGGCCAGGAAAACTACCGGCGGCAGACACACCGCCGCCGCAAGAGCAATCAGGCGCCCCCCAGTAACACCGATTCCAGCGCCACCTCCATCATGTCGTTGAAGCTGGTCTGGCGCTCGTCGGCACTCAGCGCCTCGTGACGCAGAATATGATCCGACACGGTACAGATGGTCAGTGCCCGGGCACCGTATTCGGCGGCCACACCGTATAGCCCCGCCGCTTCCATCTCTACCCCCAGAATACCGTAGCGCTTCATCAGCTCGAACAACTCGGCTTGGGGCGAATAGAAAAGATCGGCCGAAAAAATATTGCCCACCTTGACCGGCACGCCACAGGCCCTGGCCGCCGCCACCGCATGAGTCGCAAGCTCGAAGTCGGCAAGGGCGGCAAAGTCGTGCTCCATGAAGCGAATACGATTGACCCGGGAATCGGTACTGGCACCCAGGCCGATCACCACATCTCTCAACGCCACGTCATCGCGTACGGCCCCGCAGGATCCGACCCGGATCAGGGTGTTGACGCCGAACTCGGTGATCAGCTCCTTGGCATAGATGGATACCGACGGAATGCCCATGCCATGGCCCATCACCGAAATACTCCGCCCCTTGTAGCTGCCGGTAAAGCCGAGCATGTTGCGCACCTGGTTCACCTGTCTGACATCGGACAAAAAAGTATCGGCAATATACTTGGCGCGCAGCGGATCACCCGGCATCAGCACGGTATCGGCAAAATCACCTCGTTCGGCATTGATATGGGGGGTCGCCATAATCTGTTCACTCCTCTGTTGGTCTTTGGGACAAACATAACACCAATGATACTAATCATCTGATCAGTATGTTTGCCTGTACCCCAGAGGCAACACAGCCGCCTCCCTCGACACGCCATAAACCCATCCGTGGGGGCTCGGAAATGCCGTCCCTGGCATTTCACGGTCGTGGTAGTCGATCTCTGTTGCCTCTTCTGGAACACCGAGCTGTCCGCAGGCAGTGCTAACAGGCGACGCAGGAGCATCAAGGAGGGCAAAGGGATCTGCTCCGCCGACCTTCTGTTTCAGGGATGAAACAGAGAGCGTACATGGAGGTATTCATAGCGAGTCGGCGGAGCGGGCCCTTTGCCCGACATTTGCTCTGTTATCAAACATTAGAGAAACAAAAAGGCGCCCGCAGGCGCCTTGTTTTCATCGGTTAAAACATTCCGCAGCAACCGGGTCAGCCGACCAGAGCCAGCAGTACACCGGCGGCGACTGCCGAGCCCAGCACACCGGCAACGTTGGGGCCCATGGCATGCATCAGCAGGAAGTTCTGGTTGTTGGCCTCCAGACCCACCTTGTTGACCACCCGGGCCGCCATCGGCACCGCCGAGACGCCGGCCGCACCGATCAGCGGGTTGACCTTGCCACCGGACAGCTTGCACATCAGCTTGGCCATCAGCACACCACCGGCGGTGCCGATGGAGAAGGCCACGGCACCCAGCGCCAGAATCCCCAGGGTATCCAGGGTCAGGAACTTTTCCGCCGACAGCTTGGAGCCCACCGCCAGCCCCAGAAAGATGGTGACTATGTTGATCAGCTCGTTCTGTGCCGTCTTGGACAGCCTGTCGACCACCCCGGACTCCTTCATCAGGTTACCCAGACAGAACATGCCGATCAACGGCGCCGCCGCCGGCAGAAACAGTATGGTCAGGGTCAGCACCATCAGCGGGAACAACACCTTCTCCCGCTTGCTCACGTGCCGCAACTGCTCCATCTTGATTTCACGTTCTGCCTTGGTGGTCAGCAGCTTCATGATCGGCGGCTGAATAATAGGCACCAGTGCCATATAGGAATAAGCCGCCACCGCGATGGCGCCGAGCAGATCCGGCGCCAGCTTGGAGGCGAGGAAGATGGCCGTCGGACCATCCGCCCCCCCAATGATGGCGATAGCCGACGCATCCGCCATGGTAAAATCAAAACCTGGCAGCGCGTTCAGGGCAATGGCGCCGAACAGGGTGGCAAAGATGCCAAACTGAGCCGCCGCGCCCAGCAACAGGGTCTTGGGGTTGGCAATCAGGGCGCCGAAGTCGGTCATGGCGCCTACCCCCATGAAGATCAGCAGGGGAAAGACGCCGGTGCCGATACCCACCTCATAGATGTAATACAAGAGCCCGCCCGGATCGGCCATGCCCGCATTGGGAATGTTGGCCAGCACACCGCCGAAGCCGATAGGCAGCAACAGCAGGGGCTCGAAGCCCCTGGCGATGGCGAGATAGATGAGGCCCAGGCCCACCGCTATCATCACCAGCTGCTTCCAGTAAAAGTTGGCCAGGCCGGTTTCCTGCCACAGAGTCAGTAACGAGTCCATCTCAGCTCCTTAGGCCAGGCTGACCAGAGGGTCGCCAACGGATACCGAATCGCCCTCCTTGACCAGAACATCAAGCACCCGGCCGGATCGGGCCGCACGCACCTCGGTTTCCATCTTCATCGCTTCCAGGATAAGCAGCACATCACCGGCAATTACCTGTGTACCGGCCTTGGCTACCACCTTGAAGATATTACCGGCCAACGGAGCCGATACAGCCTCACCGGAGCCGGCTGGCGCAGGTGCAACCTGGGGGGCAGCAGCAACCGGAGCGGCTGCACTTTGGGCACTGTGTACGGCGCTGATGCTGCCGGCCGGGCCCACTTCCACCTCATACACCTGACCATCGACCTTGACCGCATAGATTTCGGCGCCTCCCGCACTGGTGCCGGCCGACATCGGTACGGCTACCGGCTCGGGCTCGGAGCCCGGGGCCGGTTCGAAGGCGGAAGCATCATCGCGATGACGAATAAACTTGAGGCCAATTTGCGGGAACAGGGCATAGGTCAGCACATCGTCCACCTCGTCGGTGGCGACCCGCAGTTTTTCTTCTTTCGCCAATGCCTGAAACTCGCCGGTCAGCTTTGCCAGTTCGTCGGTCAGCAGATCCGCCGGACGACAGGTGATCGGTTCGACACCGTCCAGAACCCGCTGTTGCAGTTCGGCATTCACCGGGGCAGGAGCGGCGCCGTATTCACCTTTCAGTACGCCGGCGGTTTCCTTGGTGATGCTCTTGTAACGTTCGCCGGTCAGGACGTTGATCACCGCCTGAGTACCGACGATCTGCGAGGTCGGAGTCACCAGCGGGATAAAGCCCAAATCCTCACGTACCCGGGGAATTTCTTTCAGTACTTCGTCCATTCTGTCGGCCGCGCCCTGTTCCTTCAGCTGGCCTTCCATATTGGTGAGCATGCCACCCGGTACCTGAGACAGCAGGATGCGGGAGTCGATCCCCTGTAAGCTGCCTTCGAATTTGGAGTATTTCTTGCGCACTTCGCGAAAATAGGCGGCAATCTCTTCCAGTTTGAGCAGATCCAGGCCGGAGTCGCGCTCGGAGCCCTCCACCATGGCCACCAGGGTTTCGGTGGGCGAATGACCATAGGTCATGCTCATCGACGAAATAGAAGTGTCCAGAATGTCGATACCGGCATCGATGGCTTTCATATGCGTCGGCAGACTCAGGCCTGTGGTGGCGTGGCAATGCAATGCCAGCGGCAGCTTGACCTCGGCCTTGATACGCTTGATCAGCTTCTCGGCTTCGTAGGGTTTGAGCAGACCGGCCATGTCCTTGATGCAAATGGAATGACAACCCATGTCTTCCAGTTTTTTCGCCATGTCCACCCACATCTCCAGGGTATGCACCGGGGACGTAGTATAGGAAATGGTGCCCTGGGCATGCCCCTCGACCGCGACCGTGGCCTTGATGGCGGTTTCCAGATTGCGCACGTCGTTCATGGCATCGAAGATGCGGAACACATCCATGCCATTGGTGCGGGCCCGCTCCACAAACTTGTACACCAGATCATCGGCGTAGTGACGGTAGCCCAGCAGGTTCTGGCCCCGCAGCAGCATCTGCTGGGGAGTTTTTGGCATGGCTTTTTTCAGGGCGCGCAAACGCTCCCAGGGATCTTCGCCCAGATAACGAATACAGGCATCGAAGGTGGCGCCACCCCAGGTTTCCAGCGACCAGTAGCCGATATCATCCAGCTTTTCGGCGATGGGCAGCATGTCTTCCAGCCGTAAGCGGGTGGCGAGCAGAGATTGATGGGCGTCACGCAATACCACATCGGTGATGGCAAGAGGTTTGGTCATTTGACGAGCTCCGTTAAGTTCCGTTAAGTTCCGTTTTAGCCAGTTCGGTTGATATATTGACTGACTCAGTCTTTTTTATTGTTTTTGTAGTGATTGATGGCGGCGCCGATGGCGGCCAGTTTTTGCGGGCTCAGGCCATTGCCGACAGGCATGGCGGTGGCAGCAACCGGTCTGGAAACCGGCTCGGCGGCGACCAGCGATAAAACCTTGATAGCCAGAATGGTGAGAGAAAGAAAGGCAAAGACAAACACCATGCCCAGCCCCATCAGTCCGGCGGCTTCAAATAGTTGAGAAGAGACGTTATTCATCAGCATACTCCTTGCTGTCCATAATCCGGCCATGAGCATACCCAGCTAGCGCCAGCATTGGCAATGTTACATTTTCAAAAATGTTGTAAAGATTACAAAAAAAGTATCATGCCGACGACGCCGATCACATTTAAAGGTAAAAATTAAACATAAATATTCAAACTTAAGCTTTTAAGGTAATTTGTATACAAAAATATGCTGGAGTGTAGTGGTTTACAACACCGTTTGATTGCAGGTTTGGTCACACTGGAGACCCATGATCTGTCATGCCAATGGGATAGGTATGATATAAGGGGTGAGGTATGCGATGGGTGTAGACATGCAAAACAACAGAAACGAAAAAGCCGGCACTGGGCCGGCTTTTCAATATGGCGCATCCGGGAGGATTCGAACCTCCGACCGCTCGGTTCGTAGCCGAGTACTCTATCCAGCTGAGCTACGGATGCTTTAAATGGCGGTGAAGGAGGGATTCGAACCCTCGATGCGGGTATAAGCCGCATACTCCCTTAGCAGGGGAGCGCCTTCAGCCTCTCGGCCACCTCACCGTGTATTCAGACAAACAACAATATAAACGGAAAGGCCGGCTCTTGGCCGGCCTTTCAATATGGCGCATCCTGGAGGATTCGAACCTCCGACCGCTCGGTTCGTAGCCGAGTACTCTATCCAGCTGAGCTAAGGATGCATTTTAAACTATTACAAGATTCAGATGGCGCATCCGGGAGGATTCGAACCTCCGACCGCTCGGTTCGTAGCCGAGTACTCTATCCAGCTGAGCTACGGATGCTTTTCTGAAACTTGTCTAACCTGGCACTACTTTCTTAATATGGCGCATCCGGGAGGATTCGAACCTCCGACCGCTCGGTTCGTAGCCGAGTACTCTATCCAGCTGAGCTACGGATGCGTAAATGGCGGTGAAGGAGGGATTCGAACCCTCGATGCGGGTATAAGCCGCATACTCCCTTAGCAGGGGAGCGCCTTCAGCCTCTCGGCCACCTCACCGTGTTTGCGGGGCGTATATTAACCTCAGGCCAAAATAAGTCAAACACTTTTCTCACCTGAACCTTTCACTTGAACAACCTTTAAACACAATGAGTTAAAACTGGCCGGGGTGAACGAAAAACACTCCGAAACAGCTTAGTACTGGCTGTCTTCTGCGGTGCCTTTCTCGGCCTGTATCCGCATATAAATCTCTTCACGGTGCACAGATACTTCTTTCGGCGCATTTACGCCAATACGAACCTGGTTACCCTTAACACCCAGTACGGTTACGGTGACTTCGTCACCAATCATCAGGGTTTCCCCTACTCGTCGAGTCAAAATCAGCATCTGGCTGCTCCTGTATGCGCTATGTAATAGTCGAAAATGTTTTTTATTATCCGATAAAGGTATTTAAAAACCTAGCTTTTCCCCTACTAACAGATGGGGTGCCCTGGCACCCAAATCAAGAGGCCTGTCGATGACAGGCCTCTTTTTATTGCCACTTGTTTGCCACAGCGGCGTATTATCACCTTTTTAGCATTATAGCCGTTCTGTCAACCAGGGAATGACAGAAGCCAGGGCCGCCGGCAGCAGGGCCGGTTCGGTACCACCAGCCTGAGCCATATCCGGTCGGCCGCCGCCCTTGCCGCCCACCTGCTGGGCGACCAGGTTAACCAGCTCACCGGCCTTGACCTTGCCGGTCAGATCTTTGGTTACGCCGGCAATCAGGCTGACCTTGCCCTCGGTCACGGTCGCCAGCACCACGATACCGGATTGCAGCTTGACCTTGAGATCGTCCAGAGAGCCGCGCAGTGACTTGCTGTCTACCCCTTCCAGGTTGGCCACCAGTACCCTGGAGCCCTTCACCTCGATAACCTGTTCCAGCAACGCCGTGCCCGCGTGCGCAGTCAGCTTGGCCTTGAGCTGTTCGATTTCCTTTTCGAGCTGACGGCTGCGATCCAGCACCTGCCGAACCTTGTCAGATACCGAGAACAGATCCCCCTTCACCAGGCTGGCAGTCTGGGCCAGTTCCTGATTCAGCTGATACAGGTAGGCCTGAGCCGCATCACCGGTAACGGCTTCGATGCGTCGTACGCCGGCGGCAATACCGCTTTCGGACAGGATCTTGAACAGACCGATATCGCCGGTACGCTGTACGTGGGTACCACCACACAATTCGGTGGAAGCATCGCCCATGGACACCACTCGTACTTCGTCGTCGTATTTCTCGCCGAACAACGCCATGGCGCCGGCGTCCTTGGCAGAGTCCAAATCCATCAGCCGGGTAGAAACCTCATGGTTGGCACGGATCTCCTTGTTGACCATGTCTTCGATTTCACGAATTTCCTGCGCTGTCATGGCTTCCAGGTGCGAGAAGTCGAAACGCAGGCGATCGGGGCCAACCAGAGAGCCCTTCTGAATGACGTGATCACCCAGCAGCTTGCGCAGACAGTCATGCATCAGGTGAGTAACCGAGTGATTGAGGGCCGTGGCCTGACGACGGTAGCTGTCTACCGCTGCGGTAACCGCCTCTCCCACTTCCAGGGTGCCCAGTTCCAGCTGACCCAGATGCAGTATCCCCTTGCCGGCTTTCTGGGTGTCTCTGACCACGAAGAGGCCATCGTCGAGCTTGATCACGCCGGTATCACCGACCTGACCACCGGACTCCGCGTAGAAGGGGGTCTTGTCCAGCACCACGGCGCCTTCTTCACCCGCAATCAGGGCAGATACCGGCTCGCCGTCCTTGAACAGCGCCGTCACCCTGGCCGACTCGGCCAGATGCCGGTAACCGGTAAAATCGGTCTCGCCATCCACCGTGATCACCCTGGAATAATCCACGCCGAAGTTGGAGGCTTCCTTGGCCCGCTCCCGCTGCTGCTGCATCAGGGTTTCAAAACCGGCTTCGTCGATGCTCAGCTCGCGGTCACGCAGTACGTCGGCCGTCAGATCCGCCGGAAAACCGTAGGTATCGTACAGCTTGAACACCACCTCGCCCGGCAACACCTTGGCACCACCCAGTTCAGCGATGGCATCTTCCAGCAGCTGCAGACCGCGGCCCAGGGTGCGGGCAAACTGCTCTTCTTCCAACCGCAGCACCTTCTCGATCACGGCGCGCTGGGTGTTCAGCTCCGGATAGGCATCGGACATCTGCTCGCACAGGGCTCCGACCAGGGTATAGAAAAAGGACTGTTCGGCACCCAGCTTGCGGCCGTGGCGCACGGCGCGACGAATGATACGGCGCAGCACATAGCCCCGGCCTTCGTTGGACGGCATGACACCGTCGGCGATCAGGAAAGAACAGGAACGGATATGGTCGGCGATGACCCGCAGTGACTTGTTATCCAGATCCTCGGTGCCTACGGCCTGGGCCGCCGCCTTGATCAGTGCCTGGAACAGGTCGATTTCATAGTTGGAATGCACGCCCTGCAAAATGGTGGCGATACGCTCCAGCCCCATGCCGGTATCCACCGACGGCTTGGGCAGCGGCTCCATGGTGCCGTCGGCCTGGCGGTTGAACTGCATGAACACCAGATTCCAGATCTCGATGTAACGATCGCCGTCTTCTTCCGGGCTGCCGGGAGGGCCACCCCAGATATGCTCGCCGTGATCGTAGAAGATCTCGGTACAGGGGCCGCAGGGGCCGGTATCGCCCATGGTCCAGAAGTTGTCGGATGCATACTGGGCGCCCTTGTTGTCGCCGATACGCACGATCCGCTCGACCGGCACTCCGACTTCCTTCGACCAGATGTCGAACGCTTCGTCGTCGGTGGCGTACACCGTCACCCACAGCTTGTCTTTGGGCAGCTTGACCACGTCGGTCAGAAATTCCCAGCCGAAGCGAATGGCATCCTGCTTGAAGTAGTCACCAAAACTGAAGTTACCCAGCATTTCGAAAAAAGTATGGTGACGCGCGGTATACCCCACATTCTCCAGATCGTTGTGCTTGCCGCCGGCACGCACGCAACGCTGAGAGCTGGTCGCCCGGTTGTAGGCCCGCTGCTCCAGCCCCAGGAACAAATCCTTGAACTGGTTCATGCCGGCATTGGTAAACAGCAGGGTCGGGTCGTTGTGGGGAACCAGCGAGCTGGATGCCACCACCTGGTGGCCCTGCTGGCGGAAATACTCGAGAAACGCAGTGCGTAACTCAGATGTGGTCATCTGCATGGATAATCCTGTTCTATTGCTCGGTTCATAGGCGTTAACCCGGATAATTTAAAAGGTATCCGGGCCAATGTAAAACACGCCTTGCAGCGACGGGGCAGAAAGGGCTACTCCGGCGGGGTTTCCAGGGCGTAGCGTACATGGTCTGACGTGAAGCCACGGCTCTGCAGATAACGCACGCGCCTGGCTCTTTCCTTGATATCCAGCCGTTCGGCAAAGGCGAAGCGAGACCGATAGCAGGCCAACGCCAGCTCGAACCAGTCGGGAGCTTCTGCTTCCAGCGCCAGTTCGATCTCGACCTGGGTCACGCCCTTGCGCTGCAGCTCGGCACGAATGCGCAGCGGGCCGTGCTTCCTGAAGACATGCTGGCGTACCTGCACCACGGCAAAGCGACTGTCGGACAGCCATTGCTGCCGCTCCAGCTTGTCCAGCGCCAGCTCGATAAGCTCGGCATCAAACTGCCGTTGGCGCAGCTTCTGGGCCAGCTCACGACGGCTGTGATCCCGGCGGGACAGCAGCCTGAGGGCACAATCCCACAGCTGCTGATCCGGGTTCGGTGCTTCAAACAACATGGGAGCTCCTTAAATTGCAGGCAAACTCCGAGCCGATAAGAAGGACAAAGGGAACGACTCCACTGACCCTCTGCGCCAGGGATGGCGCGGTGGAGCCCCATGGGGCGAGCTTGCTCGCCGTGGCGAGATGTTTAAACCCGGCCGAACATCCAGTGAATGTTTGCAGCGGGTTGAAACAGCGAGTGTCATGTCCAAACGGCGTGTCGGGGAGTCGGCCCTTTGGCCGACTTTCTCGGTGTGTTCAAACTGCCTTGTCAACAGACAAAGGCCGGGAAATCCCGGCCTATTGATTAAAACTCTTCGTTGTTATCCGGACCATCCAGCTCGGCCAGCGCCTCGCCTTTGGCTATCGCTTCATCCTTGGCGGAGCCCGGTGCCAGCAGCAGCATCTGGCGCAGCTGCAGCTCGATTTCGTCGGATATGTCTTTGTGCTCCAACAGGTATTTCATCGAGTTGGCCTTGCCCTGGCCTATCTTGTTGCCTTTGTAGCTGTACCAGGCACCGGCTTTTTCAACCAGCTTGTGTTTGACACCCAACTCGATCAGCTCGCCTTCCTTCGAGATACCGGCACCGTAAACGATCTGGAACTCGGCCTGTTTGAACGGCGGCGCCACCTTGTTCTTGACCACCTTGACCCGGGTTTCGTTGCCGATGACTTCGTCACCTTCCTTGATGGCGCCGATACGACGGATGTCGAGACGTACAGAAGCATAGAACTTGAGTGCGTTACCACCTGTGGTGGTTTCCGGGCTGCCGAACATGACGCCGATCTTCATGCGGATCTGGTTGATGAAGATGACCAGACAGTTGGCACTCTTGATGTTACCGGTCAGCTTGCGCAGCGCCTGCGACATCAGACGCGCCTGCAGACCCACGTGGGAGTCGCCCATCTCGCCTTCTATTTCGGCGCGTGGCGTCAGGGCCGCCACCGAGTCGACGATGATGACGTCGACCGCACCGGAGCGTACCAGCATGTCGCATATTTCGAGCGCCTGCTCACCGGTATCCGGCTGAGAGACCAGCAAGTCGTCGACATTGACCCCCAGCTTGCCCGCATACTGAGGATCCAGTGCGTGCTCCGCATCCACGAAGGCGCAGACCTTGCCGGCCCGCTGGGCCTCGGCAATCACCTGCAGGGTCAGGGTGGTTTTACCGGAAGACTCGGGGCCATAGATCTCGACAATACGACCGGTGGGCAGACCGCCAATTCCGAGCGCGATATCCAACGACAGGGAGCCGGTAGAAATGGACTCGACATTCAACGCCTTGTTGTCGCCCAGTCGCATGATAGAGCCTTTGCCAAATTGTTTTTCAATCTGACCCAGGGCCGCTGCCAAGGCTTTTTCTTTGTTCTGATCCATGAGGAGCTCCGCTGATTAAGCTAATGCGTCGAAAAAATATAAGATTCAGTATACTGGTTATTCGTACAGTATCAAGTTCGAGAAGAGGTCAATAGAGCCAGGCACTCCTGCAGCGCCGCCGCTATGGTTTGCCGGCGCACGGCCAGGCGGTCACCTTCAAGCTGCAGCAGGCGGCAATGGGTTTTATCCTCTGCCGCCAGATAACAGGCCAGCCAGACGGTGCCGACCGGTTTTTCCGGGCTGCCGCCGCCGGGGCCTGCGACTCCACTCACCGCCACCGCCAGATCGTTGCCAGAGGCAGCACAGGCACCTCTGGCCATGGCAATGACCACCGCCTCGCTGACGGCGCCATCACGTTCGATAAGCGCAGGATCGACCCCCAGCATCTCGCTCTTGGCCGCATTGGAGTAGGTAACAAAGCCCCGTTCGAACCAGGACGAACTACCGGCAATATCGGTGATGGTACAGGCTATGCCACCTCCGGTACAGGATTCGGCCGTGGTCACCGTCAGCCCCCGACTCAGCAATACGTCACCCAGTTGTTGTGCCAGTGTAGCCAGATTCAAAGCGCCCTCCCCGGGCCCGCCTGTTGCCGAAAACAGCGGTTATTATGCCGATCCGGATCGGTATCGCCAACCACTGCCGCCAGCGGACAACTCAGGTGTTAAAAAAGGGAGCAGCGATTAGCCCCTGCCACAATACCACCAGCGCCGACAGGGCGGAAATCAGCAGGATTGCCGGCCGGGCGCTGTCTTTCTGAAAGACCCTTTCAAGCCGTCGCGACAGCCAGAAGCCCAGCACCACACCGGGCATCATCTTCAAAATCAGCGAGGGTGCGAGCAGCTCAAGACCGCCATTGAGCAGTAACATCAATACCGACAGCGGCGTTCCTATCAGGAAGAAGGCCGCAATCTCGTTACGGGTCGTCAACCGTGACTCGTGCTGATAGAGCAAGGCCATGGGCGGCCCACCGACCGAGGTCGCGGTGCCCAGCACGCCGGAAAAAAATCCCGCCACCGTCAGGCTGAACGGAGTCAGTGCCAGCCCATAACGGCGCAGGCTCAGCCAGACCGCCAGCAGCAGGGCTGTGCCGAAAAACAGGCTCAGTTGCCAGGGCGCTATGCTCACCAGCAAGAGGGCACCAATCCAAGAGCCGGGCAGACGCGCCGCAATGGCGGGCAGCACCCGCCGCCAGTTCAGCGAGTGCCGCTGTTTAAGCACCACCACGATAGACAGCAGCCAGCCCAGTACCAATAGGGGGCCGGGCACATAGGCGGGATCGATCAGATAGAGCAGGGGGGCGGCCAGCAGGCCAAAGCCGATGCCCACCCAGGCCTGGACCACAATACCACCGGTCACGATCAGCAGTGCCAGCAGATCATCGGGAGAATACAGCATGGAGAACATCCGGGAGCAAAAGGCGAACAGTCTAACACGAGGCAGATAAAACGGTGGGAGGGGGAATCAGCCGGGAGTTTCACACAAAAAAAGAAGAGACAGACCGGGCAAGGAAGGAGAAGTCGGTCAGAGAATCACTCACTTTGACCGACTTCCAGACATCCGATGGCTAGCGGCAGACGTCCTCCCCTTGAGAAGCCCTTACTGGCTACCGGCTCCCTGGCGGGAACGCTCGCTGTTTTCCACCAGAATACCGGCACCGAGGCGGTTGATCTCGGCCCACAGCGTCTCGTCGATCTCGATGCCGTTGTCGATGATGTATTCCTTGTTCTCGGCCAGATCCTCGGGACTCATGTAACGGGCGTTACGGTTTCCCTTGGAGCGCTGCAGCGAGCCGGCCAGATCCACCCGGGAGCTGCAGACGATGGTCAGCGCCTGCTGTTCATCCGGACTGGTCACCAGGTTGGTGGCCGCCTCACTGAAGCTGGGGTAACGCTCCCCCGCCTTGATGGCCGCCGCATACTCCTTCACCGTCTTGCTGCCGTTCTGCCAGTAGGCGGTCACGCTGATACCGCGTCGGCCACAGTCGGTCATGGCCTTGAGCGCAAACATGCGGTTGTGGCAGTTATGCACTGTGATGGTGGCGATGCCGCTTTCCAGCGCCTTGGCATGAGCCAAGTCCACCGAGGCCGCGATGCAGTTCAGGGCGCTGCGGCCGTTGCTGTCGATAATGGCCGAGGTGCTGTCTTCATAGACGACGGTGCTCAGCGGTTTGTCCGCATCCTGGCCGATATAGGGCAGCGCCCGCTTCAGCTCATCCAGCCCGTTGAGGCCGTGCTTTTCCAGCCACAACACCATGTTGGCGGCATCTTCGTAGTTGCCCACGAAGTAGCCGGAGGCTTCAAAACAGCGACGCAGTGCCGCCTTCAGCTCATTCATCGAAACCTGCATCAGACTTCTCCTTGCGATACGGGTGCCAGGGGCATAAACCAGTCGTCGTTATAGATTTGGCCGATATCTTCCAGCAAGGGCGCGCCCTGATACATGGTATTGCGTACCCACAGCTTGGAGCGTGGATCGAACTTGCTGACCCCGAAGAAGGACAGCTTGCAACGCAACAGGTGCATGGGCAGTATGTCCCGAGCCAGCAGGTTGGCCTGGATGTCACCGTACACGCACCGATCCATACTCTGGATGCGGCGCACTATGCCGCGCAGCTTGGGCCGCGCCACCATGAAACGGGCCGTGGTGTGTTCCGGATATTCCTTGATGTACTGGCATAGCTGCTCGTAACACTTGTACACGGCGTAACCCACGCCCAGGGCCATCTGTTTTTCCTTGCCACTGTCCAGGGCACACTCGCCAAGGCGGGGTTCCATTTTTTCTTCCGAGCGATACCAGAAAATATCCCGCGCTCCCTCCTTGCCGAAATCGATTTTCAGCGTCCAGTCATAGCGCCGTTCTATCACTTCTTTCAGCTGCTGCAGCGGCATCAGCGGATCAAGATCGAGAAACTCTTCCACGCAATAGTAGTCATCCAGTCCGTCCACCAGCTGCGGGTACAGCTCCAGCAACACGGAAACCAGCAGCTCCTGCCCCTGTAACGAGCAATGTTGCTCACTCCAGGCCAGCAGCTCATTCCAGTCGGTCAGGGATCGATCGGCCTCCTGCTGCAGGGCCGCCAGATCTTCGATCACCCGCTTGTTGTTTTCGCTCTGCCAGGGGTCTTCGGTCAGGGTTTCGGCCATGTGCCGGCTACAGCGGGCCAGCAGGGTGTCGAACTGTCGACGCACCGGATCGTCGATATGGCCGAGGCTGCGCACCAGCGCCAGTGCCAGCTCGCGCAGCTCCACCCACCGGTTGATCAGCATGGGGTGATTGATCAGATAAGGCGCCATACCGAGGCCGGTGGAGTTGCCAATGCCGAAGTAACGTTTGATGTCCGGCTGCATCGGATTGTATTGCCGTGAATTGCGGCTTTTGGCGATATGCTCCACCTGCAGCAGACTGAAGTTTCTCAGCATGAAACAGGCAAACATCTCGGCGGCAAAGGGACGGGAAAAGTCCGGATAACGGCTGCTGACCTTGTCCCAGTCGGCCATACCCAGCTTGCCGCTGCCATAAACGGCGGTGGTTCGATAGAGATAACCGATTTTGGCAATCCGAGCCACATCGGGCTGCTCGCCTTTGGCCAGCTGATCCACGACATAATCGAAGTTGCGGGCGCTGCGATTGGCCCGGGACAGCACGAACACCCGCGAGTCCACCCGACCCGCCTCCTGCAGAGGCACATTCTGGCGCAGAAACGCCAGATAATCGTCTTCGACCCGGCCTTCCACCAGCGCCATGGTCAGATCCCACTTGCTGGCGATCACCCTGTCGTTACGCTCTTCCGGGCTCAGGTAATCGGAAAAAATGACGAAGCTGAACAAGCCCTGGGGAGTATTGATTTCATAAATCACGGTGCCATAACCGTCGGCACACAGGTCCAGACGGGCGGTGTCGATCTGCCAGCGTTCCAGCATGATGCGACGCACCAGTATGCGCATGAAACTCAGTCGACTCTGGTGCATGGCGCCCAGCCGTTCCAGATCCATCACCTGCTCAACGGGTCGCAGCGGCAGTGCATTCGGACCCCGCAGGGAGGCTTTGATCGCAGCTAACCTCATCATGTTTCTACCCTCGATAATTTCTACATGTCCTTGTTACGCCATTCACCGGACACCGAGTCCGACATGACACAGGGTCTGGAAGAGGAGACGGCACTCGATTTATGTCTCGAATGAACAGCCCACTTCCTGCCTCATGGAATGCATCATCGGACAAAGCGATAAAACCCGACAAGTTAAATGGATATATCAATTGATAAGTAAAGTTTATCAAAGTGCTAACAGGGCGCATCAATACTGATAACGATGTGAATATCTGGCTATCATCTCAGGGAAAATAATTAACAAGAATGAGAGGTAAAGCAGGCTCCTATGTCAGGAAGAGACATAGCAGACAATAAAGACTCGTAACAAAGTGCTGCCGGAGGGGAGCCGGCAGGGTGCGGCGGCTCAGTCTTGCCGGCTGGCCAGGATGAAATCGACCAACGCCTGGGCAGGTGGGGTCAGGGACTTGTTATTCAGCCGAATGATACCGATGCGCCGTGTGATCACCGGGGTGTGTAGGGGAATGAAGGTGAGTCGAGCGTTGTCTTTTGGGAAGGCATACCAGGGTAGCGTGGTCACGCCAAAGCCCGCTTCCAGCATGGCAACTAAAGAAATCATGTTGGAGATATAGTATTGGGAGTGTGCCAATAGCGACTCCGCTTCACTGCCCTTCAGTAAACGAGAAGTGCCATTACTGATTAATCGATATTGCTGCAACGCCTGCCAATGCAGTTCGCTATGACTGGCCAATGGATGGTCATGGGGGCACACCACGCCTAATTTATCTTCCCACACCGGAGTAAAGTGCTTTTCACTCTCGTCATGCTCGTCGAACAGGCTGGCGATACCGAAATCCACCTGCTGATTTTCCACCATCTTCACCACGGCGCCCGAGTTATCGTCAAATACACTGACATACAGTTCACTGTTGCCGATAAAGCTCATCAACAGCTCGGGCAGAAAGCGGCTGGCGATGGACGGGACCGAGGCCAGCCGCAGATGACCGGTCTTGTGCTCGGCCAACAGTGCCATGTCTTCGGCGATGCGGTCGTGATGAGCAATCAGCTCCTTGGCTCTTGGCAGAAAATGTTTGCCGAAAGGCGTCAGCTCGGTCTTGGCGGAGCGGCTGTTGCGTTTCTCGAACAGCGCTTCGCCCAGCTTGTTTTCCAGATCGCGAATAGAAAGAGAGATGGCCGGCTGGGTCCGGTGGGCCTTTTCAGCGGCAACGTGAAAGCCTTTGAGCTCGGCCACCCAGACGAAGTGACGCAGCTGTGTAATCTTGAATTCCGGCAGCATGATAAGACTTCCTTATCAATCAATATTATTTATTAATTTTTATTATTAAAGCACAGCTCCTATCATGAATCCAACTTGGTATAGGAGATCTATTATGTCTGTTTCAGTATTTCGCAACTACATTGCCGGTGAGTGGGTTGAAGGTTCAAGCTCAATTGCCAATGTCAGCCCTTCCGACCTCAGCGATGTAATAGGGCACTACGCTCAGGCCGATGCCGCCCAGACCAAGACTGCCATTGCCGCCGCCATCGAGGGACAGCTGGAATGGCAGAAAAGCGGCCTGGAACAGCGCTACGGCGTACTGATGGCCATCGGTGACGAGCTCATCGCCCGCAAGGACGAATTGGGTCGGATCCTCGCCCGGGAAGAAGGCAAAACCCTGGCCGAAGGCGCCGGTGAAGTCTACCGTTCCGGTCAGTTCTTCCACTACTATGCCGCCGAAGTGTTGCGCCAGATGGGCGAAACCGCCGATTCCGTGCGCCCCGGCGTCGAAATCGAAACCCGCCGCGAGCCCGTCGGCGTGGTAGGTATCATCACGCCCTGGAACTTCCCCACCGCCACCGGCGCCTGGAAAATTGCCCCGGCCCTGGCCTTCGGCAACGCCGTGATATGGAAACCGGCCAACCAGGTGCCCGCCTCCGCCTGGGCACTGACCGAAATCATCTCGCGCCAGAACCTACCCGCCGGTACCTTCAACCTAGTGATGGGTCCGGGTGCCGAGGTCGGTGATGTGCTGATCAACTCCCGCGATATCAATGCCCTGACCTTCACCGGCTCGCTGGAAACCGGTCGCAAGGTCGCCGCCGCCACCGCCGTCAACCTGGTCAAATGCCAGCTGGAAATGGGCTCCAAGAATGCACTGGTGGTACTGGACGACGCGGATCTGGACAACGCGGTCGAGTGCGCAGTGGGCGGCGCCTACGGCGGTACCGGCCAGAAATGTA
>NZ_JBKGFN010000022.1:0-24370 GCF_046521305.1 Oceanisphaera submarina
GTTGACTTTTAATCAATTGGTCGCAGGTTCGAATCCCGCACGACCCACCAGATTTGCATAGAAAATCCCAGGGTGATTAGCTCAGCTGGGAGAGCACCTCCCTTACAAGGAGGGGGTCACTGGTTCGAGCCCAGTATCACCCACCATAGTTTGTTTATACCACACTTCAGAAATCGAACTGTCGGGTCGTTAGCTCAGTTGGTAGAGCAGTTGACTTTTAATCAATTGGTCGCAGGTTCGAATCCCGCACGACCCACCATCTCCTTGTTGTTATCTCCCTCTTTTTACTGTTATTCCTATCTGTTCACTGCTAATTCCGTACCCGACTTGGGTTTAACGCCACTGTAACGTTATAATGCCCGCCATTGATGTTATCCGGATGGAACAACTGGAACCAGGACATGACTGAAGCTGTCGATATTTTCGAGTTTGACTACCCCTTTCCTGCCAAGCTGGCTCCGCTGACGGTTGATCAGCAGCTGGTATTGAAAGATGAAATCAAGGCGCTGCTCAAGGCCAGAAACGCCGTGCTGGTGGCCCATTACTATACCGACCCCGAGATCCAGGCACTGGCCGAGGAGACCGGTGGCTGTGTGTCCGACTCGCTGGAAATGGCACGCTTCGGCAAGGCGCATCAGGCCGATACCCTGATCGTGGCCGGTGTGCGCTTCATGGGTGAGACCTCCAAGATCCTGAGCCCGGAAAAAACCGTGCTGATGCCCACGCTGGAAGCCGAATGTTCACTCGATCTGGGTTGCCCGGCCGACGAGTTCACGGCCTTCTGTGACTCGCACCCGGACCACACTGTGGTGGTGTACGCCAATACTTCGGCCGCGGTGAAAGCCCGGGCCGACTGGGTGGTGACTTCCAGCATAGCGCTGGAAATTGTCGAGCATCTGGACAGCGAGGGGCATAAGATCATCTGGGCACCGGACAGACACCTGGGGGCTTATATAGAGAAGCAGACCGGCGCCAAAATGTTGCGCTGGCAGGCGGCCTGTATAGTGCACGACGAGTTTCGCGCCAAGGCGCTGAAAGAGCTGAAGGCACAGAACCCGGATGCGGCCGTGCTGGTGCATCCGGAGTCTCCGGCCTCGGTGATTGAACTGGCCGATGCGGTTGGCTCCACCAGCCAGCTGATCAAGGCGGCCCAGACGCTGCCACAGCAGAAGCTGATAGTGGCTACCGACAGGGGCATCTTCTACAAGATGCAGCAAGCCTGCCCGGACAAGGAAATGGTCGAAGCGCCGACCGGCGGCAATGGTGCCACCTGCCGTAGCTGTGCCCATTGCCCCTGGATGGCGATGAACGGCCTGGTCGCCATTCGCGATGCGCTGCGCGATGGTGGCAAGACCCACGAGATACAGGTGGATGAAGAGACCCGCATCAAGGCGATGATACCGCTGGAGCGGATGTTGAACTTCGCCGCCGAACTCAAGATGAAGGTCAAAGGCAACGCCTGAGCCCATTCAGTCGTCTGCTGGTTTGCGCCGAATAAAGTGGCGCCTACCGGGCTGGTACTCATTCGATGGGTATAAAAAAGCCGGAAGAGAATGCTCCCTTCCGGCTTTTTTGATCTTCAGCGTTTGCTGTTAGCGGTTTTCTTCTCCGCCCAGGGCTTCAATCAAGTCGGGAATAAAGCGTGACAGCTCGCCGGTAACCAGGGCGAAGTCGGCGTCGAATCGGGCGGCCACGTCTTCGCTGGTGACGTCGTCATTCTGCTCGCGCAGCTCTTCGGAAAACTTCAGTCGCTTGACGCTCATGTCGTCACTCAGCACGAAGCTGATGGTCTCGGCCCAGTTCAGCGCCAGCTTGGTCACCAGTTTGTCGGCTTCCAGGTGAGCCTTGATTTCTTCACTGAGCAGGTCCTGCTGCTTGGCGCGGATAATGCCGCCGTGCTCCAGAGCGGAGCGCAGCTCGGCTTCGTCCTCCAGCGCAAAGCCGGCCGGGGCGGTGCCTTCTTTCAGCCAGTCGGTCAGGGTCAGCTCGGGCGGTGTGGTCATGGCCAGTGGCACGACCGGCAAGGATCCTATGCTCTTGCGCAACAGGGCCAGCAGATCTTCGGCCCGTTTGGCAGAGCTGGCATCCACGGCGATGAAACCGGCCTTGGGGTTGATCCAGGCATAGGTCTGCTGAAAACGGCTGAAGGCCCGGGGCAACAGGGTGATGATGATCTCTTCTTTTATCGATTCTTTTTCTTTTTTCTTCAGCGCGCGACCCTGTTCGATTTCCAGCGCTTCCACCTTTTCGGCCACCATGTCGTTGACCACGGAGCCGGGCAGCATCTTTTCTTCTTTTTTGGCGCAGATCAGTATCTGGTCGTCGGCGATATGGGTCAGGGCGTGGCCCAGTTTGCCCAGCGGCGCTATCCAGCCGAACTTGGCCTGTTCCTGGCTGCCGCAGGGGCTGAAGGGCAGGGCTTCAAGCTGCTTTTCCAGATCTTCAAGGGTGACATCGAAAGGGCGGGTAAAACGATAAATCTGCAGGTTCTTAAACCACATAGCGTCCTCGGTAACGAGCCGGAAAAAACGCATTGTACTGCAAAGCGGCTTTGTGATCAGGTAGTCATTCCCGGCCAATAAAGGCCGATCCGGCTCACAGTGCCTGATTAAAGCCAATTCGATGTGGCGCCGCCTCTATACACTCAGGTAAACGAACGCCGGAGAGAAAGTGATGATACGACAAGCCACGCCCGAGGACAGCGATGCCATTCTGGATGTCTGGCTGCTGGCGTCGCTGCAGGCTCATGACTTTATACCGGCGGCCTTCTGGTGGCAGCAGCAGGAAAAAATGCGGGCCCGCTATTTACCATTGGCACAGATATGGGTTTGCGAAAGAGACGGCGAGGTACAGGGCTTTGTGGCGTTGGTGGACGATTATCTGGCGGCACTCTTTGTACGGCCCGACTGCCAGCAAAACGGCATCGGTCGGGCGCTGCTGGACATGGCCAAACATCAGCGGCAGCGGTTATTGCTCAAGGTATTCTGTGAAAACGATATTGCCGTTAATTTTTATCGTCGACAGGGTTTTTCCATTACGGCAGAAAGCACGGATCCGACAACGGGCCAGCCGGAGCTGCACATGAATTATCGGGCCGGCGTGGTTCGGCACGACACTTGTTCTCTTCCCAGACATGGTGGTGTCATAAATTCATAAAACTGTCACACTTGCTGCCAATAATGGTTATATGCGTAACCAAATCCGTAAGGACAGTTGAAACATGACACGGAAAATATTAGTAGTGGAAGACGAAGCCGCCATCCGCGAGATGCTGTGCTTTGTACTGGAGCAGAAGGGGTTTGCCACCGAGTCGGCGGAAGATTACGATCAGGCCCTGATGATGATTAAAGAACCCTACCCCGAGCTGATACTGCTGGACTGGATGCTGCCCGGTGGCAGTGGTATCCAGCTGATCAAGCATCTCAAGCAGGACGAGATGACCCGCCAGATCCCGGTGATCATGCTCACCGCCCGCGCCGAAGAAGAAGACAAGATCAAGGGGCTGGATGTGGGTGCCGACGATTACATTACCAAGCCTTTCTCTCCCAAGGAGCTGACCTCCCGTCTTAAGGCGGTATTGCGCCGGGTGGCACCGACGGCGGTGGATGACGTGATTGAAGTGCAGGGCCTCAAGCTGGATCCTGTCAGTCACAGAGTCAGTGCCAATCACCTGCAACTCGACATGGGCCCCACCGAATTCAAGTTGTTGCATTTTTTCATGACTCACCCGGAGCGGGTATACAGCCGCGAACAGTTGCTCAATAATGTGTGGGGCACCAATGTATACGTGGAAGACAGAACCGTGGATGTACATATCCGGCGGCTGCGCAAGGCGGTGTCGGAGTCGGGACACGACAAGTTGATTCAGACGGTACGCGGTGCCGGGTATCGCTTCTCAACGCGCCTATGAGGCCTGTATGCAGTTACAAGAATCCAGCCATGGCTTGTGGTGGCGGTTAATCTTCTACTATCTGGCTTTCTTTCTGCTCGGCCTGTTACTGGACAGGATAACGCTGGGGCTGCTGATAGGCACGGTATTGCATCTGTTGTGGCATTACCGTTTTCAGCACAAGCTGGCAGTCTGGCTGTGGCGTGATCGCAGCCTGACGCCGCCGGAAGGCCAGGGCAGCTGGGAAGCCATTTTCAACGGTATTTACCGCTTGCAGCAACGCCAGCGAGCCCGGCGGCGCGAACTGGCCAACCTGATACGTCGTTTTCGGGAAGGCGCCGAGGCGCTGCCCGATGCGGCCGTGGTGATCCGCCGCGACGGCAGCATCATCTGGTGCAACAAGCTGGCCCAGCAACTGCTGGGCTTCCGTTGGCCGGAAGACGCAGGCCAGCATATCGGCAACCTGATCCGGGCCCCCCTGTTTATCGCCTATATGGAGCGAGGAGTGTTTGATGAACCGCTGGAACTGCCGTCGCCGATTAACGAAGAAAAACTGATTGAGTGCCGCATTATGCCCTATACCGAAGATCAGGCCCTGCTGGTGGCACGGGATGTCACCCGCCTGCGCAGTCTGGAGCAGATGCGCAAGTCGTTCGTGGCCAATGTGTCTCACGAGTTGCGCACGCCGCTGACCGTACTCAAGGGCTATCTCGAAATGCTTGAAGATCTTCCTTCGGAGACGATGTGGCATAAAACCCAGGGCGTGATGCTGGAACAGACCCAGCGCATGGATGCCCTGGTGAACCAGCTGATGACCCTGACCCGCATCGAAGCTTCGGCCACCATAGATACCAGCAAGATTGTCGATATTCCGACCATGTTGGCGATGCTGGAGCAGGAGGCTGTGGCCCTGAGCGGCGACAAGCATCATGAATTCAGTTTCCAGGTGGATAACGGCCTCAAGGTGAGAGGCGATCAGGAGCAGTTGCGCAGTGCCATTTCCAACCTGGTCTATAACGCCATCCGCCACTCTCCGCCAGGCACCCGCATCAGGGTGGAGTGGGGCCTGGCGGGTCAGCATGGTCGCTTTGCGGTCACCGATAACGGTGAGGGTATCGCGCCCGGGCATATTGCCCGCCTGACCGAACGTTTCTATCGGGTCGACAAGGCACGCAGTCGCCAGACCGGGGGCTCCGGGCTGGGACTGGCCATCGTGAAGCACGCGCTTGGCCACCATGACTCCCACCTCGATATTCGCAGCAAGGTCGGCGAGGGCAGCTGCTTCAGTTTTATACTGCCCGAGCGGCTGCTGGTGCAGGATAACCCCAACCGGGCCATAGCCTGAGTCTGAGAACAGCGGCGATGGTTTTCCTGTCTGCCTGTCATAAATGTGTCACTTCGAGTTCATATAGTTGTCATCACCGGCGGCAATACTGACCGCGTCTTGTAAGACCGAACTCAGATTGGAGATTAAGGATGAAACTGAACAAACTGGTAACCGCTCTTGGTTTGACTGCCGCTCTGGCTTCCACCACTGTGCTGGCCGCCGTAGACAGCTCCCTTCCGGATTACGAGAAGGTCAGCGGTATTTCCGGCAACCTGTCTTCTGTGGGGTCTGACACCCTGGCCAACATGGCTACCCTGTGGGCCGAAGAATTCAAGAGAAGCTATCCCAACGTCAACGTGCAGATTCAGGCGGCTGGCTCGTCAACCGCACCTGCCGCCCTGACCGAAGGCACTGCCCAGTTCGGGCCCATGAGCCGCGCCATGAAGAGCAACGAGATTGAGGCTTTCGAAAAACGCTATGGTTACAAGCCAACGCCGGTGCGCGTCGCCATCGATGCCCTGGCGGTATTCGTGCATAAAGACAACCCCATCGAAGGCCTGAGCATCGATCAGGTGGATGCCATCTTCTCCAGCACCCTGAGCTGTGGCAACAGCGAACAAATTACCAAGTGGGGCCAGACTGGCCTGACCGGGGACTGGGGCAACCGCGACATCCAGCTCTATGGCCGCAATTCGGTATCCGGTACCTACGGTTACTTCAAGGATGAAGCGCTGTGCAAGGGTGATTTCAAGAACAACGTCAACGAGCAGCCGGGCTCCGCCTCCGTGGTGCAGTCGGTGTCTTCTTCTCTGAACGCCATCGGTTATTCCGGCCTGGGCTACAGCACCTCCAGCGTGCGCGCGGTGTCGCTGGCCGACGCCGGCTCTACCGACTACATTGCCGCCAACGCCGATAATGCCATCAGCGGCGACTATCCGCTGTCACGTTTCCTCTATGTGTACGTGAACAAGCACCCCAACCAGCCGTTGGGGCCGATGGAAGCCGAGTTCGTCAAGCTGATGCTGTCCAAACAGGGCCAGGAAATCGTCGATAAAGACGGTTATGTACCGGTACCTGCAGCGGTTATCGCCGCCGATCTGAAAAAGCTGGGTCTGAACTAAACCAGCCCATGTATTTACCGTCGTAGTGAAGATTCCCCGGGCCTCCCGGGGTTTTTTTTGCATTCTATTTATATGTTTTTTCATATGTCATTTTCTACCTCGCAGTCACAATACCCGGAAGGGAGAACAGGAATGAGTAGTAAAGCCGGCACCAATGGCTTCGGTCGCAGGGGCGTCAGGCTCACTTGCTGACCTTTGATTCGGTACACGGTCGCTGGGTCCATGAGGCGGTTGGCTGGGGGCGTATCTGGGCCTTAATCGCACCATGAACACAGGACTTGGGTTGCAGTAGTGGCGCTGGCCTTGCTGCTGTTGGCGGCGATCTTGTCGTTTAAACTGCCGAGGCGGCGAAAACCACTACCTGAACTCGAGTGATTCGGTCAATATAGGCAATAAATATGGCAAAGCGGCGATCAAGCCGCTTTTTTATTGTGTACAAGTGTGGCTAGATAGAGCCTAGATATAGGCCTACACAGGTACCGACAGGAGTCAGCATGGAAATCAGGAAGATCCGCAGCGGTGAAACAGGCAATATCTGGCGTTTGTTCCATGACACCGTGCACCGTATTAACCAGATCGATTACAGCACGAACGAACTGGCGGTATGGGCGCCTGATGAATATGACGAACCGCGCTGGGTCAGTCGTTTTATCCGCACACGCCCACTGGTGGCGATGGATGGCAAGTTTCTGCTGGGCTTTGCCGAGCTGGGGGACGATGGCCGTATCGATCTGTTTTATGTGCACCACGCCCATCAGGGCGAGGGGGTTGGCCGGGCGCTGATGCAGCGGATGAAAGCCGAAGCAGCCTCTCGAGGCTTGCCCAGGCTCTATTGCGAGGCCAGTATCACGGCGCGGCCGTTTTTTGAACGCATGGGATTTGTGTTTCTGGAGCAGCGGGAGCTTGAGCGCAGAGGCGAGCAGGTATCGGTGATGCTGATGGAATACAAGTTTTAAGAGACAGGATTGAAACGTGAGGTGTTTTTGCAGGCAATAAAAAACCCACCAGAAGGTGGGTTTTTTATTTGATTTGGTCGGCGTGAGAGGATTCGAACCTCCGACCCCTAACACCCCATGCTAGTGCGCTACCAAGCTGCGCTACACGCCGAATCGGGGCTCACTATATAGGGGGGGATTTCGCGCTGCAAGCCTCTTTTCTTCATTCTGGTTCGTTTGCCGAGTTCTTGTTCAGTCACGTGCTTTTTTCAATCTTTTCAGCGTATAAGTAATGCGACATAACCGGTGTGGTTTTGTCGTCATTCCGCACGTCTTCTTGTCATTTCCGCGAAGGCGGGAATCCAGAGCGTGTGGCGCAGGACAGTCGGGCTGCAGGTCATCAGCAAAGGCACTGGCCCCCGCCTTCGCGAGGGTGACGATAAAGGCAAGCTAGCCCCGAAATCCACATCCGTTATAGGATGTTGCTTATATTGTCTTCTTAAGCGGGTGCTAATGATAACCCCTGCTTGCAGCCGGTTTGGCTTTTGCCATAATACGCGCCCAACGGAGGCGGTAATGAATGAACAAGACGAATACTGGATGCGCCGGGCCATGATGCTGGCGGCAAAGGCCGAGGCGGAAGGCGAAGTACCGGTGGGAGCCCTGGTGGTGTTCAAGGGCGAATGTATCGGCGAGGGCTGGAACAAGTCCATCGGCAGCCATGATGCCACCGCTCATGCCGAAATCATGGCGCTGCGTCAGGCCGGACAGACTATCGGTAATTACCGACTGCTGGATTGTACCCTCTATGTGACCCTGGAGCCGTGCATGATGTGCGCCGGGGCCATGGTACACAGCCGTATTCAACGTCTGGTGTACGGTGCCGCCGATGCCAAGACCGGGGCGGTCGACTCGGTGCTGCGACTGCTGTCCACCCCAGGGCTGAATCATATGGTGGCCTGGCAGCCGGGCCTGTTGGCCGAAGACTGTGCCACCCAGCTCAGTGCCTTCTTCAGGCGCCGCCGGGCAGAGAAAAAAGCCGCCCGTAAACAGGCGGCGGAGTAAGCAGGTCTTTATCTCGGCCCCGGACAAAGGGGCTGCTGCTCCGACTCGCTTCAAGCACATCCATGTGACGCTCAGCACATGACATCCGATCGCCATGGCCGGCGGGAGTGCCAACATTGCAGGAGCCTTTGTTGGTCCTGTCATGTGGTGGTCGGCTGAGGCAATCCCCGTTGCCTCAGGAGCACTCTAACCAGACAAGGAGCCAGATGGGGGTAATTGACACTCACATGACATCGATGTCCACTACCAAATCGTCGCTGAGGGCTTCCAGCCGTGCCTGCAAATCGCCCAGGGTTTGACCATGGGGCAGGGTTAGGGTGCTGTTGGCTTCAAACAGCATGGTGCCGGTGGTGGGCGCCGGGTAGTTGTCGGTCTTGAGGGTTTTCACGCTGATATTGAGCTGGTTCAACACGTCCGTGACTTCGTCGATGATGCCCAACCGATCGTTGGCGGTGACGGTTAGCTTGAGTATCTGGCCGGGCTGCGCCGTCTGCTTGCCTTCCAGCAACTGTACCTGAAAGTCGGGCAACTGCTGCAAGGCCTGACCCAGGGACTCGCTGTGTTCTTCCGGTACCCGTATTTCGACGATACCGGCGAAATAGCCGGCAAGCTCGCTCATGGCGCTGGCCTGCCAGTTGCCGTGGTGTTGTTTGATTAACGTGGCCAGTTGCTTGACCAGGCCGGTCTTGTCGGGACCTATCAGGGTGGCGACCAGAGTTTTCATGGATTTTCTCCTTGTAAAAATACACTTGTAAAAAGGCATGGCTCGCTCGTTGAAGATAGATGGTTCCGACATTTTTTACCTGCACCCAGCTCACGGTTCACGGATGTAACAAAATTGTCATTTATTTGCCATAGAATAGGGACAACTGGAAATATATCGAGGTGACTGATGTCGACCGAAACCCAAACTCTGGCACTGTCGGGCAGCCGCAGACGCTGGTTTAAAGACCGGCTGGCGCATATAGGTGTGACCACGGGTGGCATACTGGTGCTGGTGGCCCTGCTGCTGATTTTTTTCTACCTGCTATATGTGGTGAAACCGATTTTCGATGGCGCGCGGGTCGAGCCAGGGCCTGAATTCAGCCTGGTCGAGTCCGGTACCGGCATTGGCAACACGGCATTGCTGGGCATCGAAGAGCAGAATGAACTGGTATATCGCTTCAACGACAGAGGCGAAGTCAACTTCTACTCGCTACCCGAGAAGGGCAAGCGGGTTTACAGCCTCAAGATAGAGGGTGAGGTGACCAGTGTTGCCCGCAGCATTACCGACAAGATGGTCGCCTACGGCTTAAACGACGGTCGGTTTATGGTGTTGTCGCCCAAGTTCAACGTCAGTTATCCGGATAATGTTCGTACCATAGTACCCGAAGTGGAGTTTCCCTTCGGCGAACAGCCGTTGGTGCTGGACGAGCAGCAGCGTCCCTTGAGTCAGCTCACCATAGCGCGCAACGGAGACGATTTTGCGGCGGCGGCCCTCACCGGTGATGGTATCGGCATCCTGACCCGTTTTGCCGGCAAGGAAAATTTCATCACCGGCGAGATTGAACTCAAGCCCACTCAGGTGACGATTCCTGGCTTGCCCGAGCAGGTGGATCAGCTGTTGCTGACCCCGAACCTGCGCTTCCTGTTCGTACGCAGCCATAACGATGTCTATATCTATGACGTACGTAACGTCAACAAGGTACGGCTGCGTAACGTGTTGACCATGAATGCCGCCGGCGGCAATATCAACTCCCTGAGCCTGTTGTCCGGCGGTAATTCGTTACTGGTGACTAACGACAATGGCAAGGTGTCCCAGTGGTTCGAGGTGACGCGCGACGGCAAGCGTGAATTTACCTTTATCCGGGAGTTCGAGGCCAACGGTGCCATAGTGCAGATAGCGTCCGAGGTGAACCGCAAGGGCTTTGTCACGGTATCGAGTAATGGCAGCCTGGATATCTTCCATACCACGGGCGGCTCTCGTCTGTTCTCGGAAAAGCTGGCCGGTGACGGTGCCTCGGCACTGGCGATGTCGCCTCGCAATTCCATGTTGCTGCTGCTCAATGGCAACCGGCTGTCCAGCTTCCATGTAGAGAACGAGCACCCGGAAGTCACCTGGCGCGCCATGTGGACCAAGGTGTGGTACGAAGGCTACCCCGAGCCGCAATACGTGTGGCAGTCCACCTCCGGTAGCAGTGACTTCGAGTCCAAACTGAGCCTGGTGCCCATCTCTTTCGGTACCCTCAAGGCGGCCTTCTATGCGCTCTTGTTTGCGGTACCCATCGCGATTGCCGGGGCCGTGTACACCGCCTACTTCATGTCGCCCGGTTTGCGCAAGGTAGTCAAGCCAACGGTGGAAATCATGGAGGCGCTGCCGACGGTGATCCTCGGGTTTCTGGCCGGTCTCTGGCTGGCGCCGCTGATCGAAACCCATCTGCCGGGCATCGTTATTCTGTTGGTGATGTTGCCGGTGTCGGTCTTGCTGATGGCCTTTGGTTGGCACCACCTGCCCAAAAACATCCGTAATGCGGTGCCCGAGGGCTGGCAATGCATATTGCTGCTGCCGCTGGTGATCTTGGTGGGCTGGATGTCCTTTGCCTTCAGCCCTGTGGTGGAAACCCTGTTTTTTGGCGGTAACGCCCGTGGCTTTCTCACCAACGAGCTGGGCATCGGCTTCGATCAGCGCAACTCGCTGGTGGTGGGTATCGCCATGGGCTTTGCGGTAATACCTACCATTTTCTCCATTGCCGAAGACGCCGTGTTCTCGGTGCCCCGGCACCTGAGCAACGGCTCCCTGGCCCTGGGCGCCACTACCTGGCAAACCCTGACCCGGGTAGTGATGCTGACTGCCAGCCCCGGTATTTTTTCGGCGGTGATGATGGGGCTGGGCCGGGCCGTGGGTGAGACCATGATAGTGCTGATGGCTACCGGCAACACGCCGGTGATGGATCTCAGCATCTTCAACGGCATGCGGACCCTGTCGGCCAATATCGCGGTAGAAATGCCGGAAGCCGAAGTAAACAGCTCACACTACCGGGTATTGTTTCTGGCGGCTTTGGTGCTGTTTGTATTTACCTTCATGGTCAACACGGTCGCGGAGTTTGTTCGCCAGCGGCTGCGTGACAAATACAGTTCAATGTAAGGGCGGGACGACTCATGACGAAATGGTTTAAATCGGGAGCGCCCTGGATATGGATGACCGGCGGCGCGGTCAGCATCAGCCTGGTGGCGGTGCTGGGGTTGTTGTTGTTGATTGGCTGGCGTGGCCTGACTTTTTTCTGGCCCCATACCATCTATGAATGGCAGATCAGCTCGCCGGCGGGTGAGCGTCAGGCCGTTATTGGTGAAATTCATGATCGGGAAGCGGTGCCGCTGGCCCAGTTGCGTGGCGCGGGACTGACGCTGGAAGGCGTCACCGACGATACCCTGACCCGTTATCTGGTCAAGACCGGTAACCGGGAGTTTGTGCAGCTCGATTTTCGCTGGTTGCTGGAAACCGACATTGTTTCCCGCCAGGAGCCGACAGAGCTTGCGGTGTTCGAACGTTCCACTCACGGTAACTTTTACGGTTATGTTGAGCGGGTGCTGGAAGGTGACCGGCCGGTGACGGGTGAGGTGCGCGATCAGCTCAAGGCGCGTATCGAGCGGGTCGGCGAACTGAACAGCGAGATGAAGAGCCTGCAGCGGGGCGAGATTGGCACCATCAACTTCGAGCTGGAAAAGCTGCGTTTAAAACAACGTCGACTGGAGCTGGATGGCGAAGCCACCGATGAGGCGCTGGCCGAAGTTCGGGCGAAGGAGCAACAGCTCAGAGCCGATTATCAGGTGCTGGAAAAACAGCTGTTTGCCCTGCGTGAAGAGGCACACCGCGATAATGTGGTGGTGCGGGACATGCGCGGCCAGGAAGTGACTCTGTCACTGGGCAGCGTGCTGGATGTGACCTGGCCCAACGACATGGGGCTGATGGCCAAAACACTGCACTGGTTCAAGGAAATCGGCAAATTTGTCAGCGGTGAGCCGCGGGAGGCCAACACCGAGGGCGGGGTGTTCCCGGCCATATTCGGCACCGTGTTCATGGTGATACTGATGGCCATTATCGTGACCCCGTTGGGGGTGGTGGCTGCTATTTACCTGCATGAATATGCGGGGAAGAACAACCTGACCAAGATTATCCGCATCGCGGTGATCAATCTGGCGGGGGTGCCGTCCATCGTGTACGGGGTCTTCGGCCTGGGGTTCTTTGTTTACATGGTGGGGGGATCGCTCGATCAGCTGTTTTATCCCGAGTCGCTGCCCACACCGACCTTCGGTTCGCCCGGTGTCTTGTGGTCGGCGCTGACCCTGGCCATTCTGACGCTGCCGGTGGTCATAGTGTCTACCGAAGAAGGGCTGTCACGCATCCCCAGCGCGGTACGGCAGGGCTCGCTGGCGCTGGGCGCCACCAAGGCGGAAACTCTGTGGCGCATCGTGATCCCCATGGCCAGCCCGGCCATCATGACCGGTCTTATCCTGGCGATTGCCCGGGCCGCGGGCGAAGTGGCGCCGCTGATGCTGGTGGGGGTGGTGAAGTTGGCACCCAGCCTGCCGGTGGACGGCAACTTCCCCTACCTGCATGTGGAACGTAAATTCATGCACCTGGGCTTTCATATTTACGATGTGGGTTTTCAGAGCCCCAACGTAGAGGCGGCGCGACCACTGGTATACGCAACCTCCTTCCTGCTGGTGACGGTGATAGTCGGTCTTAACCTGACCGCCATTGGTATTCGTAATCACCTGCGTGAAAAATTCCGCTCTCTTGACCAGTAAATTCAGGACAGCCCATCATTTTGAGGTAATAAGATGATTAATGTAGCAACCACCATGAGCGAGGATACGACCCTCGATCTCGGCAAACTGACGGACGAGCAGACGGCGCTGAAGATCCGTGACCTCAACCTGTTCTATGGCGCAAAGCAGGCGCTGTTCAACGTGGACATGAACATTGCCAAAGGCCAGGTTACGGCTTTTATCGGGCCGTCGGGCTGCGGTAAGTCGACGCTGTTGCGCTGTATCAACCGGATGAACGATCTGGTGGAAAATTGCCGTATCGAGGGAGAAATTCGGCTGCACGAGCAAAACATCTACGGCAAGGGGGTGGATGTGGCGGCTCTGCGCCGGCAGGTGGGCATGGTGTTTCAGCGGCCGAATCCGTTCCCCAAGTCGATTTACGAAAACGTGGTGTACGGCCTGCGGTTACAGGGTATCAACGACCGCCGCCGGCTGGACGAGGCGGTGGAACGTTCGCTGCGTGGAGCGGCGCTGTGGGACGAGGTAAAGGATCGGCTGCACGAGAACGCCTTTGGTCTGTCAGGTGGTCAGCAGCAGCGACTGGTGATTGCCCGGGCCATCGCCATCGAGCCGGAAGTCCTGTTGCTGGATGAACCAACCTCGGCACTGGATCCTATTTCGACGCTGGTGATCGAAGAGCTGATCAGCACCCTCAAGGAACAGTTTACCGTGGTGATAGTGACCCATAACATGCAGCAGGCGGCCCGGGTATCGGATCATACCGCCTTCATGTATATGGGGGAGTTGATAGAGTACACCGACACCAATACCCTGTTCACGACGCCGGCCAAGAAAAAAACCGAAGATTATATTACCGGGCGCTACGGTTAAGGAGCACAGCGATGATGGACAACAACAACCTCAAGAAACACATTTCCGGCCAGTTCAACACCGAGCTGGAGGGCGTCCTGAACCAGGTGTTGGTGATGGGCGGTCTGGTCGAGCAGCAGCTGACCGATGCCATTACCGCCATCCACAAGCAGGACCTGGAGATGGCCCGGCAGATAGTGGCGAAAGATCACAAGGTGAACGGACTCGAGGTACAGATAGACGAAGACTGTACCCGTATCATCGCCAAGCGTCAGCCGGCGGCCTCGGATTTGCGGCTGGTACTGGCCATTATCAAGACTATCACCGATCTGGAACGTATCGGTGATGTGGCCAAGCGTATCGGCATGATGCTGCTGGACAACGCCGACAAGAAGCAGCCGCCGCTGGTGTCGATGGAGAATATGGGCCGGCGTACCGTCAAGATGTTGCACGATTCTCTGGACGCCTTTGCTCGTATGGACGTGGAAGCGGCGATAGAAGTGCACAAGGAAGATGCCAGAGTCGACCGGGAATATGAGTCGATCATTCGTGAACTTATGACCTTCATGATGGAAGATCCGCGTTCTATCCCTCATGTGCTGAATGTGCTGTGGTGCGCTCGCTCGCTGGAGCGGGTAGGGGATCGGGTACAGCATATCTGTGAATACATCATCTATTTCGTCAAGGGCAAGGACGTGCGCCACACCAGTGACGAAGATATTCACAGCATGCTGGACCGATAACCGACAATGGTTGCCGGATTGGCCGAGGTGGTCTTTGCTTGTACAGAAACGCGCGCTGGCGCGTTTTTTGTCGGTTTTCCATGCAGGCAAGGCGATCTTGCCGGGGGAAGCGTCGGTGGCGTTCTGGCCTTGATTGTTGAAGATATGGACGAATTGAACCAGTAGGCTCTAGGTGTTTATGTCATTGAATTATATGCAATACTATAAAACAAGTGATTTTTTATGCACAATTTATAAAGATATTGTGAGCATTTTTTGTAATTCCACTTTGCCTCTGGCTCCCTTCACGGGGTAAACTATTCCTCCCAAGCGATTAGGGTTAGTGATCGGTCTTAAACATAACTACTGACAACTAGAATAGAAGAAGCAACTATGACGGAACGTACTCACCTCGGCACTTTACAAGTCGCTACCGTTCTTCATGATCTGGTAGTAAATGAAATCATCCCCGGTACTGGTGTTGAGCCAGCGGCTTTTTGGGCCGGCATGGAACAGATTGTCAACGATCTGGCTCCGAAGAACCGCACCCTGCTGGAAAAGCGGGAACAGCTGCAACGTCAGATTGATGAATGGCATCAGGCTCGCGCCGGCCAGTCTTTTGATGCGGCAGCCTACAAGCAGTTTCTGACCGACATCGGCTACCTGTTGCCGGCCGTCGATGACTTCGCCATCACCACCACCAATGTAGATGCAGAACTGGCAACCCTGGCCGGCCCTCAGCTGGTGGTACCGGTCAACAATGCCCGTTATTGTCTGAACGCCGCCAACGCTCGTTGGGGCAGCCTGTACGATGCACTGTATGGTAGCGATATCATCTCCGATGCCGACGGCGCCGAAAAAACCAGGGCGTTCAACCCGCGCCGTGCGGCCAAGGTTGTTGCCTGGGGGCGTAACCTGCTGGATCAGGCCGCACCACTGGCCAGTGGCAGCCACGTCAATGCCACCGCCTATCAGGTGGTTGACGGTCAGTTGCAGGTAATCCTGGAAAACGGTGACCTAACTACCCTGGCCGACATCGGCAAGTTTGCCGGTTACAACGGTGATGCTTCCGCTCCGGTTGCCGTGTTGCTGCGTAATAACGGCCTGCACATCGAGTTGCAGTTCGACCGCACCAACCAGGTAGGTAAAGACGACAAGGCCGGTATCAAGGACTTGCTGCTGGAATCCGCCCTGTCCACCATCATGGACTGCGAAGACTCCGTTGCCGCCGTTGATGCGGAAGACAAAGTTGGCGTGTATCGCAACTGGCTGGGGCTGATGAAAGGCACCCTGACCCAAAAGGTACAGAAGGGCGATAAAGAAATCGTTCGCAGCCTGAATCCGGATCGCGAATACCTGAACCCTCAGGGTGAGAAATTCGGTCTGCACGGTCGTAGCCTGCTGTTTGTTCGTAACGTGGGTCACCTGATGACCAACGAAGCGGTACTGGACAAAGACGGTAACGAAGTGCCGGAAGGCATTATCGACGGTCTGGTGACCTGCTTGATTGCCCTGCATGATTTGAAAGGCAACGGCAAGTTCAGAAACTCCCGTACCGGCAGCGTTTATATCGTCAAGCCCAAGATGCATGGTCCGGAAGAAGTCGCGTTTGCCTGTGAACTGTTCGCCCGCGTCGAACAGGTGCTGGGCCTGGCCAAGAATACCCTGAAGGTGGGTATCATGGACGAAGAGCGCCGTACCAGTGCCAACCTGAAAGCCTGTATCTATGAAGCCCGCGAGCGTGTTGTGTTCATCAACACCGGCTTCCTGGACCGTACTGGTGATGAAATTCACACCAGCATGGAAGCCGGCCCGGTTGTGCGCAAAGGTAACATGAAGCAGCAGGCCTGGATTGGCGCCTACGAAAACAACAACGTAGACATAGGTCTGGCCGCAGGCCTGCAGGGCAAGGCGCAAATCGGTAAAGGCATGTGGGCGATTCCCGACAACATGGCCGATATGATGGAGCAGAAAATTGCTCACCCCATGGCCGGTGCCAACACCGCCTGGGTTCCGTCTCCGACTGCCGCCGTGCTGCACAGTACCCATTACCATCAGGTGAATGTGAAGTCTCGTCAGGATGAGCTGAAGTCACGCGAAGCGGCCAGCCTGGACGAACTGCTGACCATTCCGTTGCTGGCCAATCCGGAAAAGCTGACTGCCGAAGACATTCAGCAGGAGCTGGACAACAATGCCCAGGGTATCCTCGGTTATGTTGTGCGCTGGATTGATCAGGGTGTGGGTTGTTCCAAGGTACCGGATATCAACGATGTTGGCCTGATGGAAGACCGAGCGACGCTGCGTATTTCCGCTCAGCACATCGCCAACTGGTTGCGTCACGGTATTCTGAGCAAGGATCAGGTGATGGCATCCATGCAGCGGATGGCCGCTATCGTTGATCAGCAGAACGCCTCGGATCCGTTGTATCGCAACATGGCTCCGGGCTTCGATGGTATCGCCTTCAAGGCTGCCTGTGACCTGGTATTCGAGGGCGCTACTCAGCCCAGCGGTTATACCGAGCCACTGCTGCACGCTTATCGTCGCAAGCTGAAAGCTCAGGGCTGATTCTCCTTGTTGCTGATAACAAGCTGCTGATAAAAAATTGCTGCTAACAATCCCCGGCCAGTCCGGGGATTTTTTTGCTTATAACGTTACCAGTAAACCGCATTAGCCGAAGTTGTATAATCGTGATCAACGCCGGATAAAAAACGGTATCCGGGCTGTTAACTATCTGTGTTTCCTGTCAATCTGACGGCAACCTCATCCCGTTATTCACACAGTGCCCGTTCATGATAAAACGTCTGGTTATCTCTCTTTCTGCCCTGATTTTCAGTGCCTTCCTCTTGATGGGAGGCAACACCTTCGTCATGACTTTGCTCGGGGTAAACCTGGGACTCAGGGGAATTGAGCCGACGCTGATCGGCAGCATCATGGTGTGTTACTCGGTGGGCTTTGTGCTCGGCTCCCTGTATAGCCCCCGGGTGATCAGGCGAGTGGGGCACATTCGAGCCTTTGCCGTATTCAGTGCCTTCCTGGCCAGCTCTACCCTTATTTTTCCACTGACCGACAGTATCTGGGTCTGGGCGTTGTTACGGGCTTTTGCGGGAATCGCGGTAGCTGGCAGTTTTGTGGTGATTGAAAGCTGGTTCAGTGCGGTGGCCACCAATGAACACAGAGCCACGCTGTTTTTTACCTATCAGATTTGTACCTACCTGGCGGCGACCGCCGGTCAGTTGCTGATTGGCCTGACCGATCCGGCGGCCTTCGTGCCTTTTACCCTGGGCGCCATCGCGCTGACCGCGGCCTTGGTGCCTCTTTCGTTGAGTCGGGTAGAAGCGCCAACCATAGAGCACAGTGAGCGCATCAGTGTTAAAGCCATTATCAAGGATTCACCGGTGGGATTGCTGGCGGCCTTGTGCTGCGGGATATTGATCAGCAGTTTTTATTCGATGGCGCCAGTCTATGCCATCGAAGTCGGCCTGCCGGTAGACCAGCTGTCTTATTTCATGGCGGCCTCGGTATTTACCTTTATTCTGTTTGCCTGGCCTCTGGGCCGGTTATGTGACCGGCTAGACCGCAGCAAAATCATGGTCTGGCTCAACGCTCTGATTGTCGGCAGCGCCCTGGGGGTGGTGTTCATAGGGCACCTGAACCTCTGGTTTCTGATTGGTTTTTCTTCACTCTATATGGGCATGGTGGCGGCTATCTATCCGGTAGCGGTGGCGATTACCAATGACCGAATGGAAGCTCATCACATCGTCGCTGCCAGCACCACCTTATTACTGAGCTATGGCCTGGGCAGCACTCTGGGGCCTATGTTCAGCTCCAGCATGATGACATGGCTCGGGGCTCAGGGGCTTTATTATGGCTGTGCCGGGGTGGCGCTGCTGCTGGGAATCTATACCTGGATCTGGCAGTGGCGTAGCACCTCGGTACCGGTGCTGGAGCAGGCTCACTATATCCAGACCCCGGCGGACACGGCCGGTATCATTGTCGAACTGGACCCTCGAAACGAAGAGTTTGTGGAAGTGCCGATGGAAGAGGTGTTTCCGCATATGGAAGCCGAGGAAATTGCCGAAGCGCAGGCTTGTCAGATGGAACTGGATCTGTCCGAATCCGAGTCCGGATCCCGGCCCGATACAGAGGCAAAAGAGCCGGTGCTGGTGCCGCACTGAGTCGCATAAGGTAATGGGACTTTATACAGTCATAAAACCGTCAACGGGAGATGTTAGGGTCAACTTGAGGTTTGTTTCACCAGCGAGGACAAGATCATGGATTATGTGCCGCAGATGATGCCCCACCTGTCGTTACCGCCTTGCATGTCGGCGGCGGATGATTGTTATCCGGCGCAGTTGCTGCGCTGGCTGCAGTATCAAGCCGACGACCCTGGTCGGGCCGATCAGCGAGAAATCGAGCTGGAAGGCGTTTGATTTCCCCCCTGTTTTGATGACTCTCCCGGTAGCCCTGGCCGCCGGGTTTTCCTTTTTAGGGCTCCATCACTTCCCCAGCCATTCCCCTTGGTTTCAATCCCCGTTAGACTTGTGCCTGATTTCAGTACCGGAAGGGAAATACCCGGTACCGCCTTTATGCCCACAGGAACAAGAGTAAATGATTCGAGTCGCCATTAACGGCTACGGCCGTATCGGACGCAGTGTATTACGGGCGTTTTACGAACGTGATTTGCACCGGTATATGAAGATCGTCGCCATCAACGAACTGGCCGAGCCAGAGGCCATGGCCCACCTGACCCGTTACGACTCCAGCCATGGACGTTTCGGCCGGGAAGTGACGCTGTTTCCGGGAGCCTTCGAGATTGAAGACGATATCATCCGCTTATGTCATGAACCCGATCCTGCCAGGCTGCCCTGGGCCGAGCTGGGCGTCGATCTGGTGCTGGAATGCACCGGTGTCTTGTCCAGTCGGGCCGATGCCCAGCAGCACCTGAAGGCGGGCGCCAAAAAGGTGCTGTTTTCCCATCCCGGCGACAACGATCTGGATGCCACCATCGTCTATGGCGTCAATCACCAGCAATTGACCGGCGATGAGTGCATTGTCTCCAACGCCTCCTGTACCACCAACTGTGTGGTGCCGGTGATAGAGACCCTGCACCGGGAGTTCAATATCAAGTGCGGCAACATCACCACCATTCATTCGGCGATGAATGATCAGCAGGTGATTGATGCCTATCATTCCGATCTACGCCGGACCCGCGCCGCCAGCCAGTCGATTATTCCGGTGGATACCAAGCTGGCCAAGGGCGTTGAACGCATACTTCCGCATTTTGCCGGTAAATTCGAGGCTATTTCGGTGCGAGTACCGACCATCAACGTGACTGCCATGGATCTGAGCGTGATTGTGGAGCGCCAGGTCATGGTCGAGGCAGTCAATCGGGTACTGCGCGAGGCCGCCGCCGGGTCGCTCAAGGGGATTCTCGGCTATACCGAGGCGCCGCTGGTCTCGGTGGATTTCAATCATGATCCCCATTCTTCCATCATCGATGGCACCCAGACTCGGGTCAGTGACGCCAACCTGATCAAGATGTTGATGTGGTGTGATAACGAATGGGGCTTTGCCAACCGGATGCTGGATACCAGTCTGGCCTGGCTCAAGCCGGTCGGTACGAATTAAAAAACACTAATACTGCTATATAGAGGACGTTTTATGTCTGTCATCAAAATGAATGAACTCGATTTGTCTGGCAAGCGGGTGCTGATCCGTGCCGATCTGAATGTGCCGGTTAAAAACGGCAAGGTCAGCTCCGACGCTCGTATCCTGGCTTCACTGCCGACTATCGAAGCGGCACTGGCTCAGGGTGCCAGTGTGATGGTGACTTCTCATCTGGGGCGCCCCACCGAAGGTGAGTATGCCGACGAGTTCTCCCTGCAGCCGGTGGTGAATTATTTGCAGCAGGCCCTGTCTGTGCCGGTGCGTTTGGCCCGTGATTACCTGGACGGGGTGGCGCTGGCCGCCAACGAGCTGGTAGTACTGGAAAACGTGCGCTTCAACAAAGGCGAGAAAAAAGACGACGAGGCCCTGTCTCGTCAGTATGCCGCCCTCTGTGACGTCTTCGTGATGGACGCCTTTGGCACTGCCCACCGGGCCCAGGCTTCGACCCATGGTGTGGCCCGGTTTGCGCCCGTCGCCTGTGCCGGCCCACTGTTGTCCGCCGAGCTGGAAGCGCTGGCCAAGGCGCTGGATAACCCGGCCCGTCCGCTGGTGGCGGTAGTAGGAGGCTCCAAGGTCTCCACCAAGCTGACTGTGCTGGAATCCCTGTCCGGCATCGCCGATCAGCTGGTGGTGGGTGGCGGTATTTCCAATACCTTCGTCGCCGCCGCCGGCCACAACGTGGGCAAGTCGCTTCATGAAGCGGATCTGATCCCGGAAGCGAAGCGACTGATGGCCAAGTGCGCTATTCCATTGCCTACCGACGTGCGCACCGCGACCGAGTTTTCGGACACCGCAGCGGCCACCCTCAAGGATGTGTCCGAAGTGGCCGACAACGAGCAGATCCTCGACTTGGGTGACGCGTCTGCCGAACAGCTGGCCGAAATCCTGAAAAAGGCCAGGACCATCATCTGGAATGGTCCTGTGGGTGTGTTCGAGTTTGAAAACTTCCGTCGTGGCACCGACATTGTGGCCAGGGCCATTGCCGAGAGTGACGCCTTCTCCATCGCCGGGGGCGGTGATACTCTGGCGGCCATCGACCTGTTCGGTATCAAGGACAAGATTTCCTATATTTCCACCGGCGGCGGCGCCTTCCTGGAATTTGTGGAAGGCAAGACGCTGCCGGCAGTAGCCATGCTTGAGCAGAGAGCTCGCGGCTAACCTGGGTTATTGATTTAAATCGGCAGGCATAGAATGCCGGCCGAACGCTTTCCAACAGGAGCAAGATAATGTCTCAGAAGATTTTAGATGTGGTGCAGCCGGGTGTCGTCAGCGGTGACGATATGCAGAAAATTTTTGCCATCGCCAAGGAGCAGGCGTTCGCACTGCCGGCGGTCAATGTGGTGGGCACCGAGTCGGTCAACGCCGTGATGGAAGCCGCCGCCCGGGTCAAGGCCCCGGTCGTGGTGCAGTTCTCCAACGGCGGCGCCGCCTTCTTTGCCGGCAAGGGCCTGCAGCTGGAAGGCCATCAGGCCGCTATTCTGGGCGCCATTTCCGGTGCCCGTCATGTACATGCGCTGGCCGAAGCCTACGGGGTGCCGGTTATTCTGCATACCGATCATGCTGCCAAAAAGCTGTTGCCCTGGATTGACGGTTTGCTGGACGCGGGAGAGAAGCACTTTGCCGAGACCGGCAAGCCGCTGTTCAGCTCGCACATGATTGACTTGTCCGAAGAAAGCCTGGAAGAAAATATCGAGATCTGCGGCCAGTACCTGGCGCGCATGAGCAAGATCGGCATGACCCTGGAAATCGAACTGGGTTGCACCGGTGGTGAAGAAGACGGCGTCGACAACACCGGCATGGACAGCGCGCTGCTCTATACCCAGCCGGAAGACGTGGCCTATGCCTACGAGAAACTGAGCGCCATCAGCGACAAGTTCACCATCGCCGCCTCCTTCGGCAACGTGCACGGCGTATACAAGCCGGGTAACGTCAAGCTGACGCCGCAGATCCTGGATAACTCCCAGAAGTTCGTGTCCGAAAAATTCGGTCTGCCGGCCAAGTCGCTGAACTTCGTGTTTCACGGGGGGTCCGGTTCTTCTGCCGAAGAAATCAAGGAGTCCATCGGTTACGGCGTGATCAAGATGAACATCGACACCGACACCCAGTGGGCAACCTGGGCCGGCGTGATGGCGTACTACAAAGACAAGCAGGATTACCTGCAGGGCCAGATTGGCAACCCGGACGGTGACGATAAGCCGAACAAGAAATATTACGATCCACGAGTCTGGCTGCGTGAAGGTCAGAACAGCATGATTGCCCGTCTGGAGCAGGCATTCACCGAGCTGAATGCGATTGATGTATTGTAAGTAATTTATTGATTTTATTTTTAAATACCGGCCTAGCGCCGGTATTTTTGTTTTCAAGTTCAAAAATTGAACTTTCATTCTAAATAATAGAACTGTGGTGGTGGGGACCCGTTGGGATGCTTCGATTAAACAGAATGGAAGGTTTCAATTGTGACCTATAGTATGGTCGCAGTGAACAAGGTTTTCGTTACGGGAGAAGAACATGGAACAGATGCAACAGGCAGCGATGGTCACCGTTTTGAACGGCACGGCTTTCATGCTGGACAACTCCGGTGACAAAGTGGCTTTGATGCAGGGTGATATGCTTCCCCCCGGCACCGTCATCATGACAGAAGCGGGCAGCAGCCTGGTCGCCATTGGTGATGACTTCAGACTGCAGCTGAATGAAAGTAGCCTGACGGGAATTCCCCGCGAGCAATTCGAGCTGGCGTCTGTTCCTCCCGTATTGAGTAACGTCGGCGATGATATTGCCGCCATGCAGGCCGCGATTTTACAGGGGCAAGATCCTACCGAGGCCTTTGAAGCGGCGGCGGCGGGTCTGGCACAGAATGTATCCAGCAGTATCGGTAGTCTGGACGGCAGCGGTAATGGCGGCTTTGTGCAGATTTTACGTACCGGTGACAGCCGTATTGCCGAAGCCGGGTTTGATACCGGTGTTGAGGGGGCTGAAGATAACATCACTAGTACGCGAGAGGCGCAAAGTAGAAGTGCATCGGTTGCAGAGTCGTCTAATAACGCGCCGGTAGCGAGCAGTACCCAGCTCACCGTGGCGGAAGAAAGCACCGACATCGGGCTGAAGCTGAGTGTGCCGACCGATGCGGACGGCGACAGCCTGACCATCACGGTGACGGGGCTGCCGAGCCTGGGTCAGGTGACCCTGTCCGACGGCACCGCGGTGACTCTTGGCCAGGCACTGACTTCGGCCCAGCTGGAAGGCCTGCAGTACGATGCGCCGGCCGACTACAATGTCGACGACAGTGTGGGTGAGTTCAGCTATGCGGTCGATGACGGCACCACGACTACCACCGGCCGCGTGACCCTCGTGGTCACCCCGGTCAACGATGCACCAGTGGCAAGCAGCAGCCAGATTTTGGTGGCGGAAGAAAGCACCAACACCGGGCTGGGGCTGAGTGTGCCGAGCGATGCGGACGGCGATTCTCTGACCATCATGGTCACCGGGCTGCCGACGCTGGGTCAGGTGACCTTGGCCGACGGCACTGCGGTGACCAACGGACAAACCTTGACCTCAGCCCAGCTGGAGGGCCTGCAATACGACGCGCCGGCGGATTATAACGGCACCGATCCCGTGGGCGAATTTACCTACTCGGTCGCGGACGACACCACCAGCACTGCGGGTCGCGTACAAATTGGCGTGACCGCAGTCAACGACGCGCCGGTGGCCAAGGCCGATATGGCAACGACCGACGAAGACACCTCGATGACCATCGATGCGCTGGCCAATGACACTGATGTTGATGGCCCGGCGCTGAGTGTCAAGTCGGCCACGGTGTCGGCCGAGCAGGGCACGGTGAATATCGTGGATGGCAAGCTGGTGTTTACGCCGGCAGCCAACTTTAATGGCGAGGCGACCATCAGTTACGTCGCCACCGATGGCACGTTGGACACTGAAGTGACCACAGTGACGGTCACCGTCACCCCGGTCAACGACGCGGCCGAGGTCGGCGGAGACACCGGCGGGCGCGGCCACGAAGACAGCGC
>NZ_JBKGFN010000023.1:0-20933 GCF_046521305.1 Oceanisphaera submarina
TTACCGGTCGTGTTGAGCGCGGTATCGTTAAAGTGGGTGAAGAAGTGGAAATCGTGGGTATCAAAGATACCATCAAGACCACTTGTACCGGCGTTGAAATGTTCCGCAAGCTGCTGGATGAAGGTCGTGCCGGTGAGAACGTAGGTGTTCTGCTGCGTGGTACCAAGCGTGAAGACGTTGAGCGTGGTCAGGTGCTGGCCAAGCCGGGCTCCATCAACCCGCACACCGGCTTCGAGTCTGAAGTCTACGTACTGTCCAAGGACGAAGGTGGTCGTCACACGCCATTCTTCAAAGGCTATCGGCCCCAATTCTACTTCCGTACTACTGACGTGACCGGTACCATAGAGCTGCCGGAAGGCGTTGAAATGGTGATGCCCGGCGACAACATCCAGATGGTGGTTAATCTGATTGCTCCCATCGCGATGGAAGAGGGTTTGCGCTTCGCCATCCGTGAAGGTGGCCGTACCGTTGGTGCCGGCGTAGTAGCCAAAATCATCGAGTAATTGCGCTTACAATCGCATCGGAAAGCCCCTATAATAGGGGCTTTCTTGTATTAGGGGCGTAGTTCCAATTGGTAGAACGGCGGTCTCCAAAACCGACGGTTGGGGGTTCGAGTCCCTCCGCCCCTGCCACTTACCTCGCCACCAGCGGGGTTTTCGCGTCTGTGACAGACTTCAAGTTTTTAGACAGGTAGCTTATGAGTGCAAACACCGAGAGCCAGGGCGGGGCCAAAGACACCCTGTTATGGGGGCTGGTTTTCATTATTTTGATCGCGGCCGTGGTCGCCAATTATCTCTATAGTGATCTGGCGGTGGTTATTCGCGCTGCCGGCGTCGTAGTGGCTGCCGGCGTCGCCGGTTTGCTGGCCTATCAGACCCAGAAAGGCAAGAACAGCTTTGCCTTTGCCAAAGAATCCCGTCTGGAAATGCGTAAAGTTGTCTGGCCGAGTCGCCAGGAAGCTATCCAGACCACCCTGATTGTATTGGCCGTCACCGCTCTGGTTGGCCTTTTTCTGTTTTTGCTGGATGGCCTGCTGGTGTGGCTGGTCAATCTGGTCACCGGAGTATAAGGATTAACCATGTCAGAACCAGAACAAAGAATGCGTTGGTATGTGGTCCAGGCGTTTTCCGGGTATGAAGGTCGCGTCTCCAAGACGCTGCGTGAATATATCAAGATGCAGGACATGGAAGAACAGTTCGGCGAAGTGCTGGTTCCTACCGAAGAAGTGGTAGAAATGCGCGCCGGTCAGAAACGTAAAAGTGAACGCAAATTCTTCCCAGGCTATGTGCTGGTGCAGATGCAGATGAACGATGCCACCTGGCACCTGGTGCGCAGTATCCCCCGGGTCATGGGCTTTATCGGTGGTACGCCCGAGCGTCCGGCGCCGATTTCCGACAAGGAAGCCGACGCCATCCTTAATCGCCTGCAGGATGCGATCGACAAGCCGAAACCGAAGACCCTGTTCGAGCCAGGCGAAGTGGTTCGCGTTTCCGACGGTCCTTTCGCCGACTTCAACGGTGTGGTTGAATCGGTCGATTACGAGAAGAGCAGGGTCAAGGTATCGGTACTCATCTTCGGCCGTTCTACACCGGTGGAACTGGAGTTTGGTCAGGTAGAAAAATCCTGAGCGAAATTCAGCCATAAAACTTGCGAGGGGCGGCAAATAAAACTACAATTTGCCGCCCTTTTAACACTGGGGAGCCGATTCAGGAGCTTGACTCCGAGGCGCTAACACCCATTCACGAGGTATTAATAAATGGCTAAGAAAGTACAAGCCTACATCAAGCTGCAGGTTGCAGCCGGTGCAGCTAACCCGAGTCCGCCCGTTGGTCCTGCCCTGGGTCAGCACGGCGTTAACATCATGGAATTCTGTAAGGCGTTCAACGCCCGTACAGAAAGCCTGGAAAAAGGCTCGCCTACTCCGGTTATCATCACCGTGTACAGCGACCGCTCCTTCACCTTCGAAACCAAGACTCCGCCTGCAGCCTTCCTGCTGCTGAAAGCGGCTGGTCTCAAGTCCGGTTCCGGCAAGCCCAACACCAATAAGGTGGGTACCGTTACCCGCGCTCAGCTGGAAGAAATTGCCGGCGTGAAGCAGAAAGACATGACCGGCGCCGATGTGGATGCTCGTGTTCGTTGTATCGAAGGTACTGCCCGGTCCATGGGCCTGGTAGTGGAGGGCTAAGACGATGGCTAAACTGACTAAGCGTATGCGTACTATCCGTGAGCGTGTAAACGCCACCAAAGAGTACCAAATCAACGAAGCCGTTGCCCTGCTGCAAGAGCTGGCCACCGCCAAATTCGTAGAAAGCATCGATGTTGCCGTTAACCTGGGCATCGACGCGCGTAAATCCGACCAGAACGTACGTGGTGCTACCGTACTGCCTAACGGCACCGGTCGTGACGTTCGCGTTGCCGTGTTCGCCCAGGGCGCCAATGCCGAAGCCGCCAAGGCTGCCGGTGCCGAACTGGTTGGTATGGACGATCTGGCCGAGCTGGTCAAGAAAGGCGAAATGGACTTCGACGTCGTTATCGCCTCTCCCGATGCCATGCGCGTTGTTGGTCAGCTGGGTCAGATCCTGGGCCCGCGCGGCCTGATGCCTAACCCGAAAGTAGGTACCGTGACCCCGAACGTAGCCGAAGCCGTTAAAAACGCCAAGGCCGGTCAGGTACGCTACCGCAATGACAAGAACGGTATCATCCACACCACTATCGGTAAGGTTGATTTCGACGCTGAAAGCCTGAAAGGCAACCTGGAAGCCCTGCTGGGTGCGCTCAAGCGCGCCAAGCCTGCTTCCGCCAAAGGCGTGTTCATCAAGAAAGTTACCCTGTCCACCACCATGGGTGCCGGCGTGACTATCGAACAGGCTAGCCTGGACGCTTAATAAGCATTTACAAGGCGCAATGATTCCCGTAGAATTTTGCGCCTTGTGATTTGGTTGGGGGCTTCGACTCCCGTCCAAGACCGCTGGAGACTTTAACGTCTTAATTTTCCAGCGTAGATGGTGCCGGGACCCAGTTAGAAAGCATTCCTTTCTTCTGGAATCTGCCACCTTGGTGCCCCTTGTGAATAAGGGGCGTGTGTTTAATCTGGGTATATCCCAGGTGGATCCAGGAGTTTAGCCAATGGCATTAAGACTCGACGACAAAAAAGCAATTGTTGCTGAAGTCAACGAAGCTGCCAAGGGCGCCCTGTCTGCGGTAGTTGCCGATTCTCGCGGCGTTACCGTGGCTGCCATGACCACACTGCGCAAGCAAGCCCGTGAAAACGGAATCTACCTCAAGGTAGTCCGTAACACTCTGGCTCGCCTGGCCGTGCAAGAGACCAGCTATGAATGCCTGAACGAGGTATTTGTTGGTCCTACCCTGATTGCGTTTTCCAACGAACACCCGGGCGCTGCCGCTCGTCTGTTCAAGGATTTTGCCAAAGAGCAAAACGCCTTCGAGGTAAAAGGTCTGGCATATGAGGGCGAGTTCATCCCCGCAGCCGATATTGACCGTCTCGCAAAACTGCCGACTTACGACGAAGCAATTGCGAAGCTGATGGCGACTATGAAAGAAGCCTCCGCTGGCAAGCTGGTTCGTACCATCGCTGCCCTGCGCGACAAGAAAGAAGCCGAAGCCGCCTAAGCTGTTTCTGGCTGCTTGATTACCGAAAACTTCAGAACATTAGGAATTTGAGTCATGTCTATCACTAAAGACCAAATCATCGAAGCCGTTGCAGAAATGTCTGTAATGCAAGTTGTTGAACTGATCGAAGCTATGGAAGAGAAGTTCGGCGTTTCTGCCGCTGCTGCTGTTGCCGTTGCTGGCGAAGCTGCTGCTGTAGAAGAGCAGACTGAATTTGACGTTATGCTGACTGCAGCTGGCGCCAACAAGGTTTCTGTTATCAAAGCCGTACGTTCTGCTACCGGTCTGGGCCTGAAAGAAGCCAAGGGCCTGGTTGAAGCCGCTCCGTGTGCTGTTAAAGAAGCACTGAGCAAAGGCGAAGCCGAAGCACTGAAGAAAGAACTCGAAGAAGCCGGTGCTTCTGTTGAGCTCAAATAAGCTATTTTATAGCTTAGCGGCCTGAGAAATCAGGCTAGGGCTGGTGAATCTTTATTCACCGGCCCTTTTGCGCTGTGGGATGAGAGGAATTTTCACATCGTTTCTGCCTCTTGTTGTACCAGCCACCGGGTGTTGTCGAGACATTCGGTCTGACAAAAAACGATGTTTTAGAGCTGTCCCATTTGGACAGAGTGGGTCACTTATCAGCGAGCTGAGGAACCCTATGGTTTACTCTTACACAGAGAAAAAGCGCATTCGTAAGGACTTCGGTAAACGTGACCAGGTCTTGGACACGCCTTACCTGCTATCAATCCAGCTTGACTCCTTCAAACAGTTTATTGAAGCAGATCCGCAAGGCGAGTACGGACTGGAAGCGGCTTTCCGCAGCGTTTTCCCCATCACCAGCTATTCCGGCACTGCCGAATTGCAGTATGTCAGCTTCCGTCTGGGTGAGCCCGTGTTTGACGTGCAGGAATGTCAAATCCGTGGTGTAACCTATTCGGCACCGCTGCGTGTGAAGTTGCGGATGGTCCTGTATGACAGAGAGGCTGCGGCCGGTACTGTCAAGGACATCAAAGAGCAAGAAGTCTACATGGGCGAAATCCCGCTCATGACTGAAAACGGTACCTTCGTGATCAACGGTACCGAGCGGGTAATTGTCTCCCAGCTGCATCGCAGCCCGGGTGTGTTTTTCGATCATGATCGTGGCAAGACCCACTCTTCCGGTAAGGTCCTGTATAACGCGCGCGTGATCCCCTACCGTGGTTCCTGGCTCGATTTTGAGTTTGATGCGAAAGACAATCTGTTCGTTCGTATTGACCGTCGTCGCAAGCTGCCCGCGTCCATCATACTGCGTGCCCTGGAGTTCACCACCGAAGAGATCCTGGACCTTTTCTTCGAAACGACCCGTTTCGAGGTGACCGACGGCAAGTTGATGATGGAGCTCAAGCCAGAGCGCCTGCGTGGTGATACCGCTTCTTTCGACATCCAGGTGGATGGCGAAGTACTGGTTGAAACCGGACGCCGTATTACTGCCCGCCATATCCGTCAACTGGAAAAGGCCGGCATCGACAAGATTGAAGTACCGGTGGAATATGCCGTCGGTAAAGTTGCCGCCAAGGACTATATCAACGCCGATACCGGTGAAGTGATTATTCCTGCCAACAGCGAGCTGAGCCTGGAAAACCTGGCCAACCTGTCTGTGGCCGGCATCAAGCAGTTCGAGACCCTGTTCACCAACGAACTGGATCACGGCGCCTACATGTCCGAGACCCTGCGTATCGATTCCTCCAACAGCCGCCTCGAAGCGCTGGTGGAAATCTACCGCATGATGCGTCCCGGCGAGCCGCCGACCCGCGAAGCTGCCGATACCCTGTTCGAAAACCTGTTCTTCTCCGAAGACCGGTACGATCTCTCCACCGTAGGCCGGATGAAGTTCAACCGTCGCCTGCTCCGTGAAGAGTCTACCGGTGCCGGTACCCTGACCAAGTCCGACATCGTCGACGTGATGAAGCGTCTGATCGACATCCGTAACGGTAACGACGAAGTGGACGATATCGACCACCTGGGTAACCGTCGTATTCGCTCCGTGGGCGAAATGGCAGAGAACCAGTTCCGCGTCGGTCTGGTCCGCGTTGAGCGGGCGGTGAAAGAGCGGCTGTCGCTGGGCGATCTGGACACCCTGATGCCACAGGATTTGATTAACGCCAAGCCGATTTCGGCGGCCGTTAAGGAATTCTTCGGTTCCAGCCAGCTGTCCCAGTTCATGGATCAGAACAACCCGCTGTCGGAAGTTACCCACAAGCGTCGTATTTCGGCCCTGGGCCCGGGCGGTCTGACCCGTGAGCGCGCCGGCTTTGAAGTACGAGATGTACACCCGACCCACTACGGTCGTCTGTGTCCCATCGAAACGCCTGAAGGTCCGAACATCGGTCTGATCAACTCATTGGCCTGCTACTCGCGCACCAACGAATACGGTTTCCTCGAGACTCCGTATCGTAAGGTGATCGACAGCAAGATTACCGATGAAGTGGATTACCTGTCCGCCATCGAGGAAGGTCACTTCGTGATCGCCCAGGCCAACGCGGCCATCGATGAAGAAGGTCGTCTGCTGGACGAGCTGGTACCGTCTCGTCACAAGGGTGAAGCCACCTACATGAATGCGGATCAGGTCCAGTACATGGACGTGAGCCCGCAGCAGATCGTTTCTGTTGCAGCCTCCCTGATCCCCTTCCTCGAGCACGATGATGCCAACCGAGCCCTGATGGGTTCGAACATGCAACGTCAGGCCGTACCGACCCTGCGCGCCGACAAGCCGCTGGTAGGTACCGGTATCGAGCGCGCGGTGGCGGTAGACTCCGGTGTGACCGCGGTCGCCAAGCGTGGCGGTACCGTCGACTATGCCGACGCTTCCCGCATCGTGGTCAAGGTTAACGAAGAAGAGATGCTGCCGGGTGAAGCCGGTATCGACATCTATAACCTGACCAAGTACACCCGTTCCAACCAGAACACCTGTATCAACCAGCGTCCTTGTGTGATGCCGGGCGAGCGGGTACTGGCCGGTGACGTACTGGCCGATGGCCCGTCCACCGATCTGGGCGAACTGGCGCTGGGTCAGAACCTGCGCGTCGCCTTCATGCCCTGGAACGGCTACAACTTCGAAGATTCCATCTTGCTGAACGAGCGGCTGGTTGAAGAAGATCGCCTGACCACCATTCACATTCAGGAACTGACCTGTATCTCCCGTGACACCAAACTGGGTCCGGAAGAGATCACCGCCGACATCCCCAACGTGGGTGAAGCGGCGCTGAGCAAGCTGGATGAGTCGGGTATCGTGTACGTGGGTGCAGAAATGCAGCCCGGCGATATCCTGGTCGGCAAGGTGACGCCGAAAGGCGAAAGCCAGCTGACCCCCGAGGAGAAGCTGCTGCGAGCCATCTTCGGTGAGAAGGCATCCGACGTGAAGGACTCTTCACTGCGGGTTCCCAATTCCGTATTCGGCACCGTCATCGACGTGCAGGTCTTTACCCGCGATGGTGTGGAAAAAGACAAGCGTGCTCAGGACATCGAGCACATGCAGCTCAAGCAGGCCAAGAAAGATCTGACCGAAGAGTTCAGCATCCTCGAAGACGGCGTATACGCCCGTGCCCGCAACGTGCTGATCGCCTCCGGTGTCAGTGCGGCACAGGTCGAGAAAATAGCCCGTAACCAGTTGCTGGAACAGGCGATTGACGACGAAGCCAAGCAAATCGAGCTGGAACAGCTCGCCGAGCAGCACGCCGAGCTGAAAGCCGACTTCGACAAGAAGTTCGAGAACAAGCGTCGCAAAATCACCCAGGGCGATGATCTGGCCCCGGGCGTCCTGAAAATCGTCAAGGTTTACCTGGCGGTCAAGCGTCGTATTCAGCCGGGTGACAAGATGGCGGGTCGTCACGGTAACAAGGGTGTTATTTCCACCATAGTGCCGGTAGAAGACATGCCGCACGATGAATATGGCACCCCGGTCGATATCGTACTGAACCCGCTGGGCGTACCGTCGCGGATGAACATCGGTCAGATCCTCGAAACGCACATGGGCCTCGCGGCCAAGGGTGTTGGCGAGAAAATCGACCGCATGATCAAGGAACAGCAAGAGCTGGCCCGCCTGCGCGACTTCATCCAGGAAGTTTATAACCTGGGTGACAACGTGCAGCAGAAAGTGGATCTGTCCACCTTCAGCGACGAAGAAGTCCGGGTGCTGGCCAATAACCTGCGCAAGGGTGTGCCGATTGCCACGCCGGCGTTCGATGGTGCAAGCGAGCAAGAGATCAAGCGCCTGCTGAAGCTGGCCGATCTGCCGGAATCCGGTCAGATCACCCTGTTCGACGGTCGTACCGGTAACACCTTCGAGCGTCCGGTCACCGTGGGCTATATGTACATGCTGAAGTTGAACCACCTGGTGGACGACAAGATGCATGCCCGTTCTACTGGCTCCTACAGTCTGGTTACCCAGCAGCCGCTGGGTGGTAAAGCCCAGTTCGGTGGTCAGCGTTTCGGTGAGATGGAAGTGTGGGCACTGGAAGCATACGGTGCCGCCTATACTCTGCAGGAAATGCTGACCGTCAAGTCGGACGATGTTAACGGTCGTACCAAGATGTACAAGAACATCGTGGACGGCGATCACCGTATGGAGCCGGGCATGCCCGAGTCCTTCAACGTACTGTTGAAGGAAATTCGCTCCCTCGGTATCAACATCGAGCTGGACGAAAGTTAAGGCGACAGACTGCCTCGGAAATAACGGCGCCCCTTCTTCTTCGGGAGGGTGGGGCGCCCAGGTAGAACTCCTCACAGGAGACTAACGTGAAAGACTTGCTTAAGTTTTTGAAAGCGCAGAATAAGACCGAAGAGTTTGACGGTATCAAAATCGGTCTGGCTTCGCCGGACATGATCCGCTCTTGGTCCTATGGCGAAGTCAAGAAGCCAGAGACCATTAACTACCGTACCTTCAAGCCGGAGCGTGACGGCCTTTTCTGTGCCCGGATTTTTGGTCCGGTCAAGGACTATGAGTGTCTGTGCGGTAAGTACAAGCGCCTCAAGCACCGCGGTGTTATCTGCGAAAAATGTGGCGTTGAAGTTACCCAGACCAAGGTGCGCCGCGAGCGTATGGGTCACATCGAGCTGGCCAGCCCGGTTGCCCATATCTGGTTTTTGAAGTCCCTGCCCAGCCGTATCGGCCTGTTGCTGGACATGACCCTGCGCGACATCGAGCGGGTACTGTACTTCGAATCCTTCGTCGTTATCGAACCGGGTATGACCAACCTGGAGCGGAGCCAGATGCTGTCTGAAGAACAGTACCTGGATGCGCTGGAAGAATGGGGTGATGAATTCGACGCCAAGATGGGTGCCGAGGCCGTACTGGCTTTGCTGCGCGCCATCGATCTGGAAAGCGAAATCAACACCATGCGCGAAGAGCTGGGTCAGACCAACTCCGAAACCAAGCGCAAGAAGATCACCAAACGCTTCAAGCTGATGGAAGCCTTCTTTGGTTCGGGCAACAAGCCCGAGTGGATGGTCATGACGGTATTGCCGGTGCTGCCGCCGGATCTGCGTCCGCTGGTACCGCTGGACGGGGGCCGCTTTGCGACCTCGGATCTGAACGATCTGTACCGTCGGGTGATCAACCGTAACAACCGTCTGAAGCGCCTGCTGGATCTGGCTGCGCCCGATATTATAGTGCGCAACGAAAAGCGGATGCTGCAGGAATCTGTGGATGCGCTGCTGGACAACGGTCGTCGTGGCCGTGCCATCACCGGCTCCAACAAGCGCCCGCTGAAGTCCCTGGCCGACATGATCAAGGGTAAACAGGGTCGCTTCCGTCAGAACCTGCTGGGTAAGCGGGTCGACTATTCCGGTCGTTCCGTTATCACAGTAGGTCCGACCCTGCGTCTGCATCAGTGCGGTCTGCCCAAGAAGATGGCACTGGAGCTGTTCAAGCCCTTCATCTACGGCAAGCTGGAAGCCCGCGGCCTGGCCACCACCATCAAGGCGGCCAAGAAGATGGTCGAGCGCGAGGAAGCCGTGGTCTGGGATATCCTGGACGAGGTGATTCGCGAGCATCCGGTACTGTTGAACCGGGCACCGACGCTGCACCGTCTGGGTATCCAGGCGTTCGAGCCTGTGCTGATCGAAGGCAAGGCGATTCAGCTGCACCCCCTGGTGTGTGCGGCCTATAACGCCGACTTCGATGGTGACCAGATGGCGGTACACGTACCGCTGACCATAGAAGCCCAGCTTGAAGCCCGTGCCCTGATGATGTCTACCAACAACATCCTGTCACCGGCCAACGGCGAACCTATCATAGTTCCCTCACAGGACGTGGTACTGGGTCTGTATTACATGACCCGCGACAAGATCAACGCCAAGGGCGAGGGCATGTTGCTGACCAGTGCGAAAGAGGCCGAAAAGGTCTATCGTGCCGGCCACGCCGAACTGCACGCCCGGGTCAAGGTACGGATCACCGACTTCGAACGTATGGAAGACGGCAGCGAAGTGAAAACGACCGCTATCCGTGACACCACCGTCGGTCGTGCCATCCTGTCCCTGATCGTGCCCAAGGGTCTGCCGTTCGGCATGATCGATCAGGCCATGGGCAAGAAGCAGATCTCCAAGCTGCTGAACGGTTGTTACCGTCGTCTGGGTCTGAAAGATTCGGTTATCTTTGCCGATCAGCTGATGTATACCGGCTTCCATTACGCCACCCTGTCCGGCGTATCTGTCGGTATCAACGACATGGTGATCCCGGATGCCAAGAAGGACATCATTGCCGATGCCGAAGCGGAAGTAACCGAAATCCAGGAGCAGTTCCAGTCTGGTCTGGTTACCGCCGGTGAGCGTTACAACAAGGTTATCGATATCTGGGCCAGCGCCAACGAGCGCGTGTCCAAGGCGATGATGGAAAACCTGTCGAAAGACGTGGTTACCAACCGTGACGGCAAGGAAGAGCTGCAGGACTCGTTCAACAGCATCTTCATGATGGCCGACTCCGGTGCTCGTGGTAGTGCCGCCCAGATCCGTCAGCTGGCGGGTATGCGTGGTCTGATGGCCAAGCCGGATGGCTCCATCATCGAAACGCCGATTATCGCGAACTTCCGTGAAGGTCTGAACGTACTGCAGTACTTCATCTCGACTCACGGTGCTCGTAAGGGTCTGGCGGATACCGCACTGAAGACGGCTAACTCCGGTTACCTGACTCGTCGTCTGGTGGACGTGGCTCAGGATCTGGTGATTACTACCGATGACTGTGGCACCTTCAGTGGCCTGTGGATCACCTCCCTGATTGAAGGCGGTGACGTGGTTGAGCCCCTGCGTGAGCGGGTGCTGGGTCGCGTGGTGGCGGAAGACGTGATCAAGCCGGGTACCGAAGACGAAATCATGGTTGCCCGTAACACCCTGCTCGACGAGAAGTGGTGTGACGAGCTGGAAGAAAACTCCGTCGACCGGGTCAAGGTACGCTCCGTTATCACCTGTGATAACGACCATGGCGTCTGTGCCCACTGTTACGGTCGTGACCTGGCTCGTGGCCACCTGGTCAACCAGGGCGAAGCGGTCGGTGTTATCGCTGCCCAGTCCATCGGTGAACCCGGTACCCAGCTGACCATGCGGACCTTCCACATCGGTGGTGCGGCCTCGCGGGCAGCGGCAGAAAACAGTATTCAGGTGAAAAACGCCGGTACCGTCAAGCTGCAGAACGCCAAGTTCGTGACCAATGCCGACGGCAAGACCGTTATCGTGTCGCGTTCTTCCGAACTGAACATCATCGACGAGATGGGTCAGACCCGGGAAAACCACAAGCTGCCTTACGGTGCGCTGCTGGATAAAGCCGACGGTGAGACCGTGCAGGTTGGCCAGATAGTCGCGACCTGGGATCCGCACACACACCCGATCGTTACCGAGGTAGCGGGCCAGATCAAGTTCATCGACATGATCGACGGCGTGACCATCAGCCGTCAGACCGACGAACTGACCGGTCTGTCCAGCATAGTGGTGATGGATGTCAACGAGCGTCCGAGCTCCGGTAAAGAGCTGCGTCCGACCGTGAAACTGGTCGACGATGCCGGCAAGGATGTATTCATCCCCGGTACCGATCTGTCCGCACTGTACTTCCTGCCTGGCCGTGCCATCGTCAGCCTGGAAGATGGCGCCGTGGTGAACGTGGGTGACGCGGTTGCGCGTATCCCGCAGGAATCCAGTGGTACCAAGGACATCACCGGTGGTCTGCCACGGGTTGCCGACTTGTTCGAAGCCCGCCAGCCGAAAGAGCCGGCCATTCTGGCCGAAGTATCCGGCACCATTTCCTTCGGTAAAGAGACCAAAGGCAAGCGCCGTTTGGTCATTACCCCGCTGGAAGGTGGCGATGCCTACGAAGAGATGATTCCGAAATGGCGTCACCTCAACGTGTTCGAAGGTGAAAAGGTCGAAAAAGGCGAAGTGCTGGCCGACGGTCCCGAATCTCCGCACGATATCCTGCGTCTGCGTGGTATCAGCCCGGTGGCGAACTATATCGTCAACGAGGTGCAGGAGGTTTACCGTCTGCAGGGCGTTAAGATCAACGACAAGCACATCGAGACTATCGTTCGTCAGATGCTGCGTCGTGCCGAGATCCTGAATGCCGGTGACTCCGACTTCATCACCAATGAACAGGCCGAAGTGGTCCGTATCCGTCAGGCCAACCGTGCGCTGGAAGCCGAGGGCAAGCAGCCTGTCGTCTTCCGTCACGTGTTGATGGGTATCACCAAGGCTTCTCTGAGCACCGAATCCTTCATCTCGGCGGCGTCCTTCCAGGAAACCACCCGAGTGCTGACTGAAGCAGCCGTCTCCGGCAAGGTAGATGATCTGCGCGGTCTGAAGGAAAACGTGATTGTGGGCCGTCTGGTACCTGCCGGTACCGGTTTCGCCTACCATCAGGGCCGCCACGCCAACCGTAATCCGGAACAGCCGGTGACAGTATCGGCAGACGAAGCCGAACAGAACCTGGCCAACCTGCTGAACGCGGCCGGTGGCAACGAAGAATAAAGTTATCTCGACTCGCTGATAAGACAAGGGCTCCCGCAAGGGGGCCTTTTTTTATTCCGTGAGCGGTAAGGCGTAAAATAAGCCCGAGTCAGGCCCGCAATTCTCCGCATACCTTACTCTTTACCCTCGGAGGTCCTCTTCATATTCTTTATAAGTATAAAAAATCATCTTTTATTCTTTATTGTTTCTCCTTGCCTTGGCTTAAGCTGTATCCAATCTGGAAAAGTGGAAGTGAATGTCATGCTTTTAAAGGAACTCGCGGCGTCTGCCAGCCCGCTCAACGAACAGCAAGTCCATAAGCTTACTCAGGTGGCAGCCGAGCTGAGCGCGACTCAGCTGGCCTGGGTCAGTGGTTATTTTTACGGCATTAGCCAGCAGGCGGGTGGTATTCCTGCACCGGCACCTGCGGTGGCCGCGCAGCCTGCGGGTAAGCTGACCATTATCTATGCCTCTCAGACCGGTAATGCCAAGGGTGTGGCCGAAGCACTCAAGGCCCAGGCCAGTGCCAACGGCGTGGCGGTCGATCTGTTCAACGCGGCCGACTACAAGATAAAGCAGCTCAAGAAAGAGACTCATGTTCTGATCGTCGCCAGTACCAACGGCGAGGGTGAGGCGCCCGATGATGCCATCGAGTTCCACAAGCAGCTGAAAGCCGGCAAGGCCGGCAAGCTGGATGGCCTGAACTATGGTGTGTTGGGACTGGGTGATTCTTCCTACGAGTTCTTCTGCCAGACCGGCAAGGACTTCGACGAATACCTGAGCAAGGCCGGTGCCACGCCCTTGCTGGGCAGGCTCGATTGCGACGTGGACTACGATGCGGCCGCCGAGAGCTGGAGCCAGTCTGTGGTTGCGCTGGTAAAGGATGCGCTGCAGCTGGAGGCCGCCAATGACGTGGCCCCGACTGTCCCCCTGACCCAGGGCGCGGCCAGTCTTTACAACAAGAAGCATCCCTTTGCCGCCGAGCTGGTGACCAATCAGAAGATCACCGGCCGGGATTCCGACAAGGATATCCGTCATTTCGAGATTTCTCTCGAAGGCTCCGATCTGAACTATCAGCCCGGCGATGCCCTGGGTATCTGGTTCAGCAACGACGAAAATCTGGTCGATGCCCTGTTGGCGCTGGTTGAACTGGCACCCGACAGCCCGGTCAAGATAGATAATGAGTCGCTCAGCATCCGCGAGGCGCTGATCAACCACTACGAGCTGACCCAGGGCTACGCCGGCTTCGTACAGGCCTATGCCGAACTGTCCGGTGCCGACAGGCTGCAGCAGTTGCTGGCCGACAAGGCGGCTCTGCGTGAATATTGTGCCAACCACCAGATCCTGGACATAGTCCGGGAGCAGCCAGCCAGCCTCACCGCCGAGCAGCTGCAGGGCGCCCTGCGCCGCCTGACGCCGCGCCTCTACTCCATCGCTTCGTCCCAGGCGGAAGTGGAAGAAGAAGTACACCTGACCGTGGGCGTGGTGCGTTTCGAACAGGACGGCGAAGCCCGTGCCGGCGGCGCCTCTTCCTTCCTGTCGGATCGGCTGGAAGAAGGCGGCCAGGTACGGGTCTTTGTCGAACACAACGACAACTTCCGCCTGCCGGCCAGCGACGAAACGCCGGTGATCATGGTGGGGCCGGGCACCGGCATAGCACCGTTCCGGGCCTTCATGCAGGAGCGGGACGCCCGGGATGCGGCCGGCCAGAACTGGTTGTTCTTCGGCAATCCGCACTTTACCCAGGACTTTCTCTACCAGACCGAATGGCAGCGTTACGTTAAATCCGGCCTGCTCAGCAAGATTTCGCTTGCCTTCAGCCGGGATCAGCAGGAAAAGGTCTACGTGCAGCACAAGCTGCGCGAACAGGGTGCCGAGGTGTATGCCTGGCTGGAGCAGGGCGCCCACTTCTATGTGTGTGGTGATGCCAACAGGATGGCCAAAGACGTACACGAGGCCCTGATCGAGCTGGTGGCCGAGCACGGCAACAAGAGCCGTGAACAGGCCGAAGAATATGTAGATGCGCTGCGCAGCGCCAAGCGTTACCAGAGGGATGTTTACTGATGAGCGAACAAAAACTGTCCGACAACGAACGGCTCAAGGGCGAGAGCAACTTCCTGCGCGGCACCATAGAGCAGGATCTGCAGGATGAATTGACCGGCGGCTTCAACGGCGACAACTTCCAGCTGATCCGCTTTCATGGCATGTATCAGCAAGACGATCGCGATATTCGCAACGAGCGTACCGCCCAGAAGCTGGAGCCGCTGCACAACGTCATGCTGCGTGCCCGCCTGCCCGGCGGCATCATCACCCCCGAACAATGGCTGGTGATCGACAAGTTTGCCGAAGAGAGCAGCATTTACGGCAGCATCCGCCTGACTACCCGCCAGACTTTCCAGTTTCACGGCGTGCTCAAGCGTGACATCAAGCACATGCACCAGGTGCTGAACAGCACCGGTATCGACTCCATCGCCACCGCCGGTGACGTCAACCGTAACGTACTCTGTACCAGCAATCCGGTCGAGTCCGAGTTGCATCAGGAAGCCTACGAGTGGGCCAAGAAGATTTCCGAGCACCTGTTGCCCAGAACCCGTGCCTACACCGAAATCTGGCTGGACGGCGAGCGACTGGATACGCCGGATGAAGAGCCCATCCTCGGCTCCAACTACCTGCCGCGCAAGTTCAAGACCACGGTAGTGATACCGCCGCAGAATGACGTGGACGTGCACGCCAATGACCTGAACTTCATCGCCATCGCCGACAACGGCAAGCTGGTGGGCTTCAACGTATTGGTGGGCGGTGGCCTGGCCATGACCCACGGCGACAACGCCACCTACCCGCGCAAGGCCACCGATTTCGGCTTTATTCCGTTGTCGCACACCCTGGAGGTGGCGGCGGCCGTGGTGACTACCCAGCGCGACATGGGTAACCGCAGCAACCGCAAGAACGCCAAGACCAAGTACACCCTGGAACGGGTCGGGGTCGAGGTATTCAAGGCCGAGGTCGAGAAACGGGCCGGTATTGCCTTTGCCGAAACGCGGCCCTACGAGTTTACCGAGCGCGGCGATCGCTTCGGCTGGGTAGCAGGCATCGATGGTAAACACCATCTGACCCTGTTTATCGAAAACGGTCGTCTGCTGGATTATCCGGGCAAGTCGCTGAAGAGCGGTATGGCCGAGATTGCCAGGGTGCACAAGGGCGACTTCCGCCTCACCGCCAACCAGAACCTGATCATCGCCGGCGTCGCCGCCGAAGACAAGGCTCAAATCGAGCGGCTGGCACGGACGCATGGCCTGCTGGAAGAGGGGGTCTCGGAGCAGCGCAAGAATTCCATGGCCTGTGTGGCCCTGCCGACCTGTCCGCTGGCGATGGCCGAAGCGGAGCGTATGCTGCCCGCCTATGTCACCGACATCGAAGGCTTGCTGGCCAAACATGGTATGACCCATGAAAACATCATCTTCCGGGTCACCGGCTGCCCCAATGGCTGTGGCCGGGCCATGCTGGCCGAGATTGGTCTGGTGGGCAAGGCGCCGGGGCGTTACAACCTGCACCTGGGTGGTAATCGGGAAGGCACCCGCATTCCGCGTATGTACAAGGAAAACATCACCGACGTCCAGATCCTGGCAGAGATGGACGCTCTTATCGGTCGCTGGGCGTCCGAGCGGGAAGCGGGTGAAGGCTTCGGTGACTTCGTGATCCGGGCCGGGATCATAGCGCCGGTGATAGATTCAGCGAGGGATTTTTATGCCAGCAACTATGATATCTAGTCTGCTGCCGAGCCTGGATGAGCTGAACAGCCTGTCCCGGGCGGAACAGCAGGAATCTCTGGCGCCCCTGAACCGGCAACTGGCGGCCATGACGGCCGCCGAGCGGGTACGCTGGGCACTGGAGAGTCTGGAAGGAAAGCCGGTGCTCTCCTCCAGTTTCGGTATTCAGGCGGCGGTCATGCTGCATCTGGTGACGCAAGAGAAGGCCGATATACCGGTGATCCTCACCGATACCGGCTATCTGTTTCCGGAAACCTATCGTTTCATCGACGAGCTGACTGAGCGGTTGGGCCTCAACCTCAAGGTCTATCAGGCCGCCAGCTCGGCGGCCTGGCAGGAAGCCCGTTACGGCAAGCTGTGGGAGCAGGGAGTCGAGGGCATAGGCCGCTACAATCAGCTCAACAAGGTGGAGCCGATGAAGCGTGCCCTGCGCGACCTGCAGGCCAGCACCTGGTTTTCCGGCCTGCGTCGTAGTCAGTCCGATACCCGCGACAAGCTGCAGGTGCTGGGGTTGCAGAACGGTCTGTTCAAGTTTCTGCCGATTATCGACTGGAGCAACAAGGACGTTCACTACTACCTCAAGGAATTCGATCTGCCCTATCACCCGCTGTGGGAGCAGGGCTATGTCTCGGTCGGCGATGTACACACCACCACCAAGTGGGAGCCGGGCATGAGCGAAGCCGATACCCGCTTCAATGGCTTGAAACGGGAATGCGGCCTGCATGAAACCCCCGAATCAGACGGCAGCGGCATCTGAGCAAACAGCACGGGTCGGCTTCGGTCGGCCGTGCTTCTTTATCCTTCCTTCTCGATTTCCTGCAGTTTTTAATTCGTATTTGGAATAAAAAATCATTTTATATTCTTTTGCGCGCTAGCCATTTCTGTTTATAGTCGGTCTATCTCAATGAATCAACGGAGCCGGCCATGGAACATCTGCCCCTGTTTATCAAAATCAAGCAACGCCCTTGTCTGGTGGTGGGTGGTGGTGTCGTGGCGGCCCGCAAGGTCCGGGTACTGCTGGCGCGAGGGGCCCGGGTTACCGTGGTCGCACCCGAGCTTTCCCCCGAGCTGCAGCGGCTGCAGGCGCAGTTTGTCTGGCAGCATGACGAGTTTGCCGAAAGTTACCTCGATGACCAGTTTCTGGTGGTGGCGGCGACCGACAACACCGAGGTCAATGCCCGTGTTTATCAGCTCGCCAATCTGCGCGGCCTGCTGGTCAACAAGGCCGATGACAGCAAGCGCTCGGCGGTGATCTTTCCTTCCATTGTCGAGCGCCTCCCGATTCAGGTGGCCTTCAGCACCGGCGGCGACGCCCCCTGGCTGGCGCGTCTGTTGCGTGCCCGGCTGGATGCCTTGCTGCCGAAACACTGGGGGCAGCTCAGCCAGGTGGCGGGAAAATTGCGGCAAAAGGTCAAGCGGACTATGGGCAGCAGCGATGCACGGCGCCGGTTCTGGGCCCGGACTCAGGACGATACCACCCTGAATGCCTTTCTGAAGCAGGGCAATCTTGCCGCCGCCGAGCTCTGGTTGCAGCAGGAAATGCAGGCGCCTCAGTCCGGAGAGGTCATTCTGGTGGGGGCCGGCCCGGGTGATCCGGATTTGCTGACCATCAAGGCGCTCAACGAACTGCAGAAAGCCGAGGTGGTGCTGTTCGATCAACTGGTATCGGAAGAAATACTGGCGCTGATCCGTTCCGAGGCCGAGTTGATTTCGGTGGGCAAGAAAGCCGGTCATTACAGCGTACCCCAAGATCAAATCAATCAGTTGCTGGTGGAGCAGGCGCAGGCTGGCAAGCGAGTAGTGCGGCTGAAAGGGGGCGATCCCTTCATGTTCGGTCGCGGTGCCGAAGAGCTGCAGACCCTGAAAGCCGCCGGCATTCGTTATCAGGTCGTGCCGGGCATCACCGCAGCCGCCGGTGCCACCGCTTATGCGGGCATCCCTCTGACCCACAGAGATCATGCCCAGAGCGCGGTATTTATCACGGGCCATAGCAAAAAGGACGGCAAGGAACCGGACTGGCCCTCGCTGGCCCGGGGTCGTCAGACCCTGGTGATCTACATGGGGCTGATGCGCTCGGCCCATATTCAGCAGCGACTGGTTGAGAACGGCCTGGATGAAGCCACACCGGTGGCATTGATTGAACGCGGTACCACGGCACATCAGCGCGTGGTACGCGGTGAGCTCAGGGAGTTGGGCGCGCTGGCGGAGCTGGTTGTCAGTCCCTCCCTGATGGTCATCGGTGAAGTGGCGGCACTGGCCGATTCGCTGGCCTGGTTCAATCCCCGACCCGAAACCGAGATCGAGCAAGAACAGTACGCCTGAAGAGCTCCTTTGGGAGTCACGCATAAGGTGCGGCGACAGCGCCGCACCGGATTACCTTGACTGCCTTATGCCCCACATTTCACTCGCCAGTCATTTCTGACTCAGTTGTCCCAGCGGCGACAGCAAATCCAGCAGCTCTAGCCGGTAATCAGCCGGAGTGGTTTCCGCCATCAGTCCGGCCAGTTCGTTACCTATGGTGGTGAAGCGGTAATACAGCAGGCGAATGCCTTTCTTTTTCGGTTGCAGCGTCATTTTCTGCGGATTAAGTTCCAGCCGTAGGGGGGTCGTTACCGATAACTCGCCAGACTCCAGTTCCGCCTGATGCAAGAGTCCCAGTTCAAACAGCTGTAGCAAGCCGGCATAGGGCAGGCGATAGCGCCCCAGGTTCAGCTTCTGCTGGCGCTGGCCCTGCAACAGGGTGCGGTATTGGTAACCGAACAGCAGACGAAGATTATCGTCACCGAAATGGCAGCTGAGGCCGCCGGCCTTCTGTAGCAGCAGCGCATCTTTCTGAGTCATCTGTCGCAGGCGGCTCAAGGCCTGAATGGAGCAATGGCCTGGACGGTTGATCTCCTGCGCCAGTATGTTGGCCCAAAACTGCTGCATGGCGGGGTGACGGATATTCTCGGCCAGCTCCAGATAATGGCTCAGCCAGTCGGGATCCGGTTCGCTGCCGACGCCGTCGGAATCTTCCCGGCTTGCCAGGCTGACGATGGTCTCCAGATTTTTCTGCCGGGCGGCCTGATCCAGCTGGTGACGGATCTCGAAACGGTCGCCAAAACTCAGCGGTGAGTCACCGTGCAGCAAACCCGCCAGTCCTCGTTGCTCGGCCAGGTCGAGCAGTAGCTTCTGGTGGTTTTTGATTTTATGGTTCTGCGTGACCGCTCTAGACTTCATACACTGCCATTGTTAACCAGGTTTACCTTATGTTAAAATTATGTTTTTAATTTTACGAGGAGCGCCGGATGTACATGCAACAAATCCAGAAAGGTAAACCCGGTATGGCCAGGCTGCTCCTTTTGGTGGCCTATCTCGGAAGCCTGGGGATACTGGCGACCATCATCGCCATCATAGAATAAGCCTGAATAAAAAATAAGGTCCGGACAGGCCTTATTTAGCCTATCCCGTCTTCTGGTCTCTGCGCTCGCCTCGAACATAAAAAAGAGCACCGAAGTGCTCTTTTTTGCGTTTTGTCACCAGCAGGCAATCAAGCCTTGTTGTAACGCTCGGCAGAGCTGATGATCTCGGCAACGGCAGAGGCCTTGTCTTCCCAGCCTTCCACTTTCACCCACTTGTTGGCTTCCAGCTCCTTGTAGCGTTCGAAGAAGTGCTTGATCTGGGCCTTGAGCAGCTCGGGCAGGTCGTTGACGTCCTGAATGTGGTCGTATTCCTTGGTCAGCTTGCTGTGCGGAACCGCGACTATCTTGGCATCTTCGCCAGACTCGTCGGTCATCTTCAGTACGCCAACCGGACGGCAGCGGATCACGGAGCCGGGCACCAGCGGGTGCGGCGTAGGTACCAGTACGTCAACCGGGTCACCGTCGAGAGACAGGGTCTGGTTTACGTAGCCGTAGTTGCAGGGATAGAACATGGGAGTAGACATGAAACGGTCGACAAAAATCGCGCCGGTGTCTTTATCTACTTCATATTTGATGGGATCGGCATTCTGCGGGATCTCGATCACTACATAGATATCTTCGGGCAGGCTCTTTCCGGCCGGTACCTGGTTCAGGCTCATGACGTTTCCTTTAGTGTTGTCTGTGACGGGTTGATAACCGAGTTTATCACCCTTGCCGGGGGACATCTGTTATACAAATGGTTAACGGTTACCGGGCGCACATTATAACCGTTGTCGCACAGATCACCATACAAGTGCCCAAAGCGACGGTGGATTGTTAGAATGCGCTCAATACAGCAGCCAAGGGCACTTTATGCACATTCATATTCTCGGTATTTGCGGCACCTTCATGGGCGGACTGGCGGTACTGGCCAAACAGCTGGGCTATAGAGTCACCGGCAGCGACGCCAATGTCTATCCGCCGATGAGCACCCAGCTTGAAGAGCAGGGTATAGAGCTGATTGAAGGCTACGATCCTGCCCAGCTGGATCCGGCGCCGGATCTGGTGGTGGTGGGCAATGCCATGAGTCGGGGCAACCCCTGCGTGGAGGCGGTGCTGGATCGTCGTATTCCCTATACCTCGGGCCCCCAGTGGCTGCTGGAACATGTGTTGCAGGATCGCTGGGTACTGGCGGTGGCCGGCACGCACG
>NZ_JBKGFN010000024.1:0-19733 GCF_046521305.1 Oceanisphaera submarina
AGCCCGACTCGAAAGAGTCGGGCTTTTTTACGTTTGTAATTCATACCCTTGCACAAGGCAACACCGCCGCCTCCCTCGGTACGCTGTGGATAACGATACTCACAGTTGCTGCCTGCCGCAAACATTCACTGGATGTTCGGTCAGGCTGAAGCCATTCATCACAGCGAGACAAGCTCGTCCCATCCCTCCTGACCGCCAGGGAGGGTGGGAGGGTCACTCGATGGGTATCATATTCTCAGTTTAGTGAGGTGACGCTCATTCATGAAAATGCACTCAACACTACAGCTTGCCGAAAAGCATAAAAAGTCATAGCGTTAGGTTGTAATAAAGCCGTCATTGCACCGTGCTTTAACTGGGCAATGACCATGATAAGGGCTGAGCCCGAGGGAGCATGTCTATGGACGACAATGACCGTAAACGCTTTATTCTGGATACCAACGTACTGCTGCACGAACCCCTCTCCATTTATTCCTTCAAGGAACATAACGTCGTTATACCCATGACGGTGCTCGAAGAGCTGGATCGCATCAAGGATCGGCAAAAAGATGTCAGCCGGGATGCGCGGGTGGCTATTCGGACGCTGGAGGGGATTTTTCACGATGCAACCCCGGAACAGATAGTGGCCGGGGTACCACTGGGTCTCAAGGATGACGAGGCTTCGGGCTCCATCGCCATCATCACCGACAGGCATCTGCCGGAAGGTTACGCGGTGTTTACCGATGACGAAGCCGATAACCGTATCATCAATACTGCTCTCTATCTGCAGAAACATACGGCGGAAGGGATGGCGGTACTGGTTACCAAAGATATCAATATGCGGCTCAAGGCCAAAGGGGCTGGCCTGCAATATGTGGAGGACTATCGTTCTGATCAGCTGGTTGATGATATCCGCTTGTTGTCGAAGGGGTTTTATCATCAGGAAAACAGCTTCTGGGACCGAGTGGGAGAGTGTGACAGCGAAACGCATGGCCGGGAAGTGATCCATACGGTGGCCGATGAATTATTACCGGGAACTTATATCAATCAGTATCTGATTGATGATACCAGCGACTTTGCCGGACGAGTGCTGGATAAGGCCGATGGCAAGGTTCGTTTTGTCGACCTGGGCTGGGAGCGGATGATGGGTCGCAAGGCCTGGGGCATTCATCCGAAGAATATCTATCAGGCCATGGCACTGGATGCGCTGCTTGATCCCAATATAGAAATGGTGATCCTGACCGGTCCTGCGGGCAGTGGTAAAACGTTGCTCGCCATGGCATCGGCACTGGAGATGATCATTGAAAAAGGTATTTACGATAAGGTGATAGTGACCCGTAATACGCCGGAAATTGCCGAAAGCATCGGCTTTCTGCCGGGTACCGAAGAAGAAAAAATGGCCCCCTGGCTGGCGGCCATCACCGACACGCTGGAGGTACTGCACAAGCAGGATGAGTGCATGGATGGCTCACTCAGCTACATCATGGGCAAGGCCAACATCCAGTTTAAATCGGTCAACTTCATGCGCGGACGCAGTATTCAGAATACCTTCGTGCTGCTGGATGAATGTCAGAACCTGACGGCCTCGCAACTGAAGACCATTATCACCCGCTGTGGTGAGGGAACCAAGCTGGTGTGCTCGGGCAATCTGGCCCAGATTGACTCTAACTATCTGACCCCGGTGACCTCCGGGCTGACCTATATTGTGGAACGCTTCAAGGATTTTGAAGGTAGTGCCAATGTGTACCTCAACGGCGTGGTTCGCAGCCGTCTGGCCTCTTTCGCGGAAGAAAACCTCTAAATGCAAATGTGAGGGGTGAAGCGTCAAACTTCATCCCTCATTGTTTCCCCGTCCAAGATAAGCCTTTAATTCTTTGGTTCGAGGAGCCGACAACAGCTCCCTGTTTCCGCTCTCTATGATGCGACCGTTATGAATAAAAGCGATATTGTCGGCGATTCTGGCGGCTTCGTCCGGATGGTGTGTCACCAGCAGGACGGTCAGCTGCAGTTGATCGGTTTGGGTGCGTAGCAGCTCCAGCAACTCGAAGCGCAAGGCCGGGTCAAGGGCGGAGAAGGGTTCATCCAGCAGTAACACCGGCTGTCGGCGAGCCAGACAACGAGCCAGTCCTACTCTTTGTTGCTGGCCACCCGACAGAGTCGATGGTTTACGGTGCAGCAAGGACTCTATCCCGACCTGGCGAGCCACCTGTTGTACCCTGGCCTGGTGCGCTGGCGTCAGACGTAACGAGGACGACAGGCCGATGGCGATATTCTGGTACACCGTCATATGCCAGAATAGATTGTTATCCTGGAATAGCGTGGTGATGGGGCGCTGGGCCGGTGACAGTGGCAGCAGCTCGAGACCATCGTACAACAGTTGTCCCGAGTCAATAGGGGTAAAGCCACCGACCATGGCCAGCAGGGTGGATTTTCCGGCCCCGCTGGGGCCAATAAGGGCGGTGATTTCTCCGGCTTCGGCCGATAGGGTAAAACACAACTCCTGCTCAGGGTAGCGGGAGCAGAGGTTATTCAGTTGTAGCATCTTTGCCTCCCAGCACACCTTCTATCAAGCCAAATAGTCCCAGACTCAGCAGTAACAACACCAGGGCTGTGGCGGCTGCATCTACCATCTGATAGTTGCCCAGCTGTTGATACAAGAGCCAGGGCAGGGTTTGCAGCGACTGGCTGCCGAACAGCGCGATGGCACTGAGATCGCCGAGCGATAACATCATCGCCAACGCCAGTGCCAATGCCACCGGCTTGCGCAACAGGGGCCACTCCACCAGCCTGATCCGAGCCAGCCCCTGAATCTCGAGGCTGGTACAGAGCCGGCCGTACTGGAGAGCGACTTTCTCCATCGGCAGCTGCAAGGCGCGCAGTCCATAAGGCAGTGCCATCAGGGCGTTGACTAGCAACACCAGTACCGGCCCCAGGGTGAAAATATCGGCTACATTGCGCAGCAAAATAAAGAGCCCGGTCGAGAGCACCACCGCCGGCAGCACCAGAATGACGGAGCCGGTAGCTTCCATCAGGGCGGCTCTTCGCCTGCGCTGCAACTGCAGCCGCAGGTAGCGGCTGCTGCTGAGCAACCCCAGGGTCAGCAATACCGATAGCAGTGCCGCACATCCGGCAATGATCACCGAGGTGAGGGTGGCTTGCCACAGCTGGAATGAATTCAGTGCAGCCCATAGCCGGGGATTGAGGCCGCTGCTGATGATGGCCAGCAAGGGCGGCAGAAAGAGTCCCAGGGCGAGGGTCAGGATAAAGGTGTCCCACAGGCGTGCTCCTATACGCTGTCGATCCGGACGAAGAGCGCGTTCGCTCCTGGTGTGCGGCTCCGGCGCCGTCCGGGTCAGTCTGTATTGCAGCAGCAGAAAACCGCTGCAGAACAGCAGTTGCAGCAAGGCGAGCATGCCGGCCAGCGGTAGATCGAAGTCGAAGCGCAGAGCCTGATAAATCGCCACTTCCAGGGTGGTGGATTTAGGGCCGCCGCCCAGGGCCATGACGGTGGCAAAACTGGTGAAACAGAGCATGAAGATCATGCTGGCCAGGGCCGGCAGCGTGCTTTTGATCACCGGCCACTCCAGCCAGCGGAACAGTTGCCAGCCATTGAATCCGAGCTGACTGGCCATACGCCATTGACTGGCCGGTATAGCCTCTATGCCTTGCAGCAGGATGCGGGCCGCCAGCGGCATATTGAAAAACACGTGAGCCAGCAGTATGCCGGTGAGGCCATAGAGATAACCCACAGACTCGAACCCCAGTGTCTGCAGCAGTTGGTTCACCCAGCCCTGACGGCCATGCACGGTAACGATTCCGAACACCACCAGGATCACCGGCAGCACCAGCGACAGCCCGAATAGCCGTAACAAGAGTCCACGACCCGGAAAATGGCGACGAGACAGGGCTTGTGCCAGCGGTATGGCCAGCAGCAGGCTCAGTAGGGTAGACAATAATGCCTGATAGAAGCTGAACCAGACCACATGGTGCAGGTAGCTGTCATGCAGTAGACGAGACAGGCTGCTCTGGCTGCCTTGCACCAGCAGGGCTGTTACAGGAGCCGCGGTCAGCAGCAGAATACCGAGCAGGCTCACGCTGCCCGGCAGCCACCAGTATTTGCGAGGCATCAGCGAGTGACGGCACCCAGCCACTGTCGAAGCCAGCCGCTGCGTTGGGTGGCAACCTGTTCGGCGCTAAAGACGAGGCTCTGCTCGGGGTTGACCAGGGTATCGAAGCTGGCGGGTAACGGCGTCTCGATCACCGGATACATCCAGTTACCGGTGGGAATCTCTTTCTGGAAGGCGGGGCTGAGCATGAACTGCATAAACTGTCTGGCCAGCTCCGGCTCTTTGCTGTTATTGACCATGGCCGCCACTTCCACCTGCAGGTAGTGCCCTTCTTCGAAACCGGCTGCCTGATACTGAGTCGTTTGCTCGGCCTCGATATGGTAGGCCGGCGACGTGGTATAGGAGAGTACCAGGTCCGCCTCGCCCTTGAGGAACATGCCGTAGGACTCACTCCAGCCCTTGGTCACCGACACGGTGCGTTCGGCCAGGTTCTGCCATACGGTGGGCGCCTCGTCGCCATACAGTTTCTGTACCCACAACATCAGGCCCTGGCCCGGCGTGCTGGTGCGGGGATCCTGATACAGCAGGCTCAGCTCCGGGCGTTCGAGCAATTCGGCGAAGCTTGTCGGTGGCTGCTTTAACTTGTCGGCGTTGTAGATAAAGGCGAAATAACCGTAGTCGTAGGGTAAGAAGGTGGTGTCTGTCCAGCCACCGGGCACCGTGATGCCGTCGAGTGACTGGCCATGTTCGGTCAGCAGGCCCGTGTCTTTGGCGGCCTGCAGCAGGTTGTTGTCGAGTCCCAGCACTATGTCGGCCTTGGTGTGACGGCCTTCCAGTCGTAACCGGTTAAGAATGGAGACGCCATCATCCAGCGCCACCAGTTCGAGTTGACAGACACATTCTGCCTCGAAGGCCTGCTTGATGGCGGGTCCGGGTCCCCAATCCGAGGCAAATGAGCTATAGGTATAAAGAGTCAGGGTGGGAGTTTGTGCTGCTACCTGGCTGGTAGCGAGCAGGGACAGGGCAATCAGGAACTTGTTCACAGGCCACTCCTTGTGGATGGGATAAGGCCGAGAGCTTGGATTCCTGCGCCGGCACGAGCCGGGGGCCATGCACGAGTATGAGCTCAGCGGCTGGCCGCACCCCGTTTTAGAATGGCCGCTATTGTAGGGTTATTCTTTTAGCTAAACCAGTATCTTATAAACCGTCTCTGATAAACCGGAGTCTTACAAGGAAGGTGAAGGATGATGCCTGCTCATGAGGAACAGCGTGTATTCAGCCGCATGCGACTGGATACCAAGGTGATTCTGGCTACGACCAGGGAAAGAGTGGAGGGGACTTGTCGCAACCTCAGTGCCGAAGGTGTCCTGATGGAGGTAGCAGCCGGTCAATGCGAGCAAGGACAGGAATGGCGACTGGTGCTGCCTTCTGCCGATTCTGGTGTGGAGCCCTTGATAGCGACCGCGAGCGTGATCCGGGTGGATGCCGGAGAGACAACGGATATGGTGGCGCTGGTATTGAGTGATGTGCATTGAATGGTCAGTCTAAGCAAGAACGCCGGCTTGCGCCGGCGTTGACAGGTATTGCTTTCGTAACCTATTACAGCCAGCTCGGCTGCTTGGCCTCATAGGCGTCGATCTGATCCTGATGCTGCAGGGTCAGTCCTATGTTGTCGAGACCGTTGAGCAGACAATAGCGGCGAAATTCGTCGATTTCGAACGAGAAGCTGAGCTCGCCGGCACGTACCTGCTGGGCTTCCAGATCTACTGTGATGTCGGCACCCTTGTTTGCGGTTACATAAGCAAACAGGGCGTCTACCTCGGCGTCGGTCAGCCGTACCGGCACCATGCCGTTGTTGATGGCGTTGCCGTAGAAGATGTCGGCAAAGCTCGGCGCTATTACCGCCTGTAAACCGAAGTCGGCCAGTGCCCAGGGCGCGTGTTCGCGGCTGGAGCCACAACCGAAGTTCTCCCGGGACAGCAGGATCACCGCCTTGTCATAAGGGGTCTGGTTCAGCACAAACTCCGGGTTGGGCTGCTCGCCCGCATCGTCGAGAAAGCGCGAGTCGTGAAACAGGTGCTTGCCGAAGCCGGACCGGGTGACCTTCTGCAGAAACTGCTTGGGGATGATCTGATCGGTATCCACGTTGGCCGCATCCAGAGGGGCGGCAATACCGGTTAATTTCTTGAATCCGCTCATGTAATACCCCTTATAATTCTCGAATGTCGACAAAGTGACCGAAGACGGCGGCGGCGGCGGCCATGGCCGGGCTCACCAGATGAGTGCGACCACCCCGGCCCTGACGGCCTTCGAAGTTGCGGTTGCTGGTGGCGGCACAGCGCTCGCCCGGCTCCAGTCGGTCGTTGTTCATTGCCAGACACATGGAACATCCCGGCAGACGCCATTCGAAGCCGGCTTCGGTGAAGATCTTGTCCAGACCTTCCGCTTCTGCCTGGGCTTTCACTTGCTGAGAGCCGGGTACCACCAATGCCTGTACACCGGAGGCGACCTTGCGGCCCTGGGCGATGGCGGCGGCGGCGCGCAAATCTTCGATGCGGCTATTGGTACAGGAACCGATGAACACCTTGTCGATGCTCACGTCGGTCAGCCTGGTGCCGCCTTGCAGTGCCATGTATTGCAGCGCCTTGACCGCAGACTGGCGCTCGGTAAGGTCGGCGATGTCTTCCGGCTTAGGGATAATGGCATTCACCGCCATCACCTGGCCCGGGTTGGTTCCCCAGGTGACCTGAGGGGCGATATCGGCGCCGTCCAGTTCGATCACGGCGTCGAATGCGGCGTCGTCGTCGGACTTCAGGGTCTGCCAGTAGGCGACGGCCTGATCCCAGTCGGTACCTTCGGGGGCGAAAGGCTTGCCCTTGAGGTAGTCGAAGGTGGTCTGGTCGGGCGCGACCAGGCCGGCCTTGGCACCCAGCTCGATGGCCATGTTACAGATGGTCATGCGCGCTTCCATCGACAGCGATTCGATGACGCCGCCGCAGAATTCCACCACATAACCGGTGCCGCCGGCGCTGCCGACCTTGCCGATGATGGCCAGCACCACGTCTTTGGCGCTGATGCCGGGGGTGAGCTCGCCGTTGACCTGGATCTTCATGGTTTTGGCCCGACCCTGCTTCAGGGTCTGGGTGGCCATAACGTGCTCCACTTCCGAGGTACCGATACCGAACGCCAGGGCGCCGAAGGCACCGTGGGTGGCGGTATGGGAGTCGCCGCAGACGATGGTGGTGCCCGGCAGGGTCAGGCCCAGCTCGGGACCGATCACGTGGACGATACCCTGGTACTTGTGATGCAGGTCATACAGGGGCACGCCGAACTCTTCGCAGTTCTTGGCCAGGGTTTCCATCTGGATGCGGGCCATTTCACCGGAGGCGGCGATGTCGTTGGTCTGGGTGGACACGTTATGGTCCATGGTGGCCCAGGTGCGGTCCGGGCGACGCAGCTTGCGGCCCTTTTCGCGCAGGCCGTCGAAGGCCTGGGGCGAGGTGACTTCGTGCACCAGGTGGCGGTCGATATAAAGCAGGGGCGTTTCGCCGGCTTCGTTGCGCACCAGGTGGGCATCAAATACTTTCTGATAGAGGGTGGTGGCCATTAGTTTGCTCTCCTGATACGGGCGGCGATCTGCTCACCCATCTGGGCGGTGGTCTGCACCGGATGTGCGGCGTCGGCACTGTAGAGGTCGCCACTGAAATAACCGGCGGCCAGGGTTTCGCTCACGGCGCGTTCTATGGCCCGAGCTGCTTCTTCCTGCTTGAAGCTGTAACGCAGCATCAGCGCGGCCGACAGTATCTGGGCTATGGGGTTGGCGATGCCCTGGCCGGCGATATCCGGGGCGGAGCCGCCGGCCGGCTCGTACAGGCCAAAGCCCTTGTCGTTCAGGCTGACCGACGGCAGCAGCCCCATGGAGCCGGTGATCATCGCCATTTCGTCGGAGATGATGTCGCCAAACAGGTTGGAGCACAGCATAACGTCGAACTGGGACGGATCCTTGATCAGCTGCATGGTGGCGTTATCGATATAGATGTGGTTTAGGGTCACATCCGGGTAGTCCTTGGCGACCTCGATGACCACCTCACGCCACAGGATAGAGGCCTGCAGTACGTTGGCCTTGTCGACCGAGGTAACGATGCCGCGACGACCGCGAGCGGCTTCGAACGCCAGACGGGCGATGCGCTCGATCTCGAAACGGTGATAGACCTCGGTGTCGAATGCCTTCTCGTTGGCGCCGGTGCCTTCGCGGCCCTTGGGTAGGCCGAAGTAGATGCCGCCGGTCAGTTCACGCATGCACACGATATCGAAACCGCGGGCGCTGATGTCGGCACGCAGCGGCGAAAAGCCTTCCAGACCCTGATAGATACGGGCCGGGCGCATGTTGCAGAACAGCTTGAAGTGTCCGCGCAGGGGTAGCAGGGCACCACGCTCCGGCTGCTCGTTGGGGGGCAGGTTTTCCCACTTGGGGCCGCCCACAGAGCCGAACAGTACCGCGTCGGCGGCTTCACAGCCGGCCAGGGTCGCCGCCGGCAGGGGAGTGCCGTGGTTGTCGATGGCGATACCACCCACATCATGCTGGCTCAGTTCCAGGCTGAAGCCGAACTCTGCCTGTACCTTGTCCAGAACCTTGAGGGCTTCTGCCATCACCTCGGGGCCGATGCCGTCTCCGGGCAATACGGCGACCTTGTAATTTGCACTCATACTCACACTGTCTCCATACGAATTTTCTTCTGAATTTCTTCTTTCTTTTCGGCAACCTGCTCGGCGCGCCAGATGCTGTTGATCACATGCACCAGCGCCTGGGCGGAAGATTCGACGATGTCGGTAGCCAGCCCCATACCGTGGAACTTGCGTTCCTTGTATTCGGCGACGATATCGACCTGGCCGAGGGCATCTTTGCCTTCACCCTTGCTCTTGAGTTCATACTTGTCGATGCGGATCTCGTAACCTGTCACGCGGTTGATGCACTGGTAGACCGCATCGACCGGGCCATTGCCGACGGCGGCCTCGTTGACGACTTCGCCGCCGACTTCCATACGTACACTGGCGGTGGACATGACATTGCTGCCGGACTGGACGCTCAGATACTTGAGCTTGAACTGCTCGGGTTCTTCGTGGATCTGGCTGAAGAACACCAGTGCCTCGAGGTCGTAGTCAAATACCTGCCCCTTGCGATCCGCCAATGCCAGAAAGCTGGAGTAGAGGCTGTCGAGATCGTAGTCCTGCTCGCCGTAGCCCATTTCGGCCATGCGGTGCTTGATCACGTGACGGCCGGAACGGGAGGTCAGGTTGAGCTGATTCTTGGGCAGGCCTATGCTTTCGGGGGTGATGATTTCGTAGGTATTCTTGTTCTTCAGCATACCGTCCTGGTGAATACCGGAGGAGTGTGCAAACGCATTGGCCCCGACGATGGCCTTGTTGGGCTGCACCGGCATGTTGCACAGGTTACGGACCAGTTGGCTGGTACGATAGATTTCCTGGCTCTTGATATTGGTGTGCACCCCGAGCAGTTCGCCCCGGGTTTTCATGACCATGGCTATCTCTTCGAGCGAGCAGTTTCCGGCCCGTTCGCCGATGCCGTTGATGGTGCATTCGATCTGGCGAGCGCCTTGCTGTACTGCGGCGATGGAGTTGGCCACCGACATGCCCAGGTCATCGTGGCAGTGTACCGAAATGACCGCCTTGTCGATGTTGGGCACCCGGTTGAACAGGGCCTGGATGATGCCACCGAATTCGCTCGGCACTGTATAACCCACGGTATCGGGAATATTGACGGTGGTGGCGCCGGCCTTGATCACCGCCTCTACCATGCGGCACAGGTTGTCGATGGGGGTGCGGCCGGCATCTTCACAGGAAAATTCCACATCGTCCGTGTAACCACGAGCATGCTTGACTGCGTCGACACTCATCTCCAGCACCGAATCGAAGTCTTTGCGCAGCTTGCTCTGCACATGAATGTCGGAGGTGGATATAAAGGTATGGATGCGGAACTGATCCGCCACCCGCAGCGCCTCGCCGGCGGCGTCGATATCCGCCTTGAGTGCGCGAGACAGGGCACAGACCCGGCTGTTCTTGATGTGACGGGCTATGGTCTGCACCGATTCGAAATCACCGGGTGATGAAATGGGGAAGCCGACTTCCATCACATCTACGCCCAAGCGTTCTAACGCATAGGCAATTTGTAATTTTTCCTTGACTGTCAGGCTGGCGGAAAGCGCCTGTTCGCCATCTCTCAAGGTAGTATCGAATATAATGACCTGGTTCGACATGTCGCTTTCCCTCTGTTGTTCCTTGCCGCCCGCGACAGATATAAAAAACCCGTGCGGATGGCACGGGTTTTAGTATGAATATATGTGGATGATGAATTCCAGCTACGCCCGACCCGTGCGCTTGAGCACCCCTGAGGTTAGTAGTAGTAGCTGAATATGTTTAGACATAGCACTCATCACCAGAAGAAGAATCCGTTAACAACACTATACCAATAACGGAAATCGATGATGGTGTCAATATTGGCAATATCCTAGCCAGGAGATCTCATTAGGGGGAATTTGGGGTATTTGGTTTTTTGTTGGATTTTTGTGTTGGTATTGTGGTTTTTTATTGGTTTTTAATTCTGCTTTATTTTGTTTTTGTGGATGTATGTAATTCGTGGCTGCAGGGTGCTTTATTTACGGGAAAATCCGTAATAAGGGTGTCATCGATTTGCGCGACCATTTTCGAGGCATATGGAGGCCGGTGGCTTGCAGCTATCAGCATCAGTCAGCGGTGCTGTTTCATTCTGCAGTCTGGCAGTAAGGGCTGGAGCATGGCACAAACCGTGATGTGGCCTGGCTTCAGGGTCGAAACTGGCCCCGTTTCTCTGATGTAGACCGTGTTATAAAGCGATGGGAGCTTTGCCCGGGCGTGGTCGGACGGCGCTTTTTATAAAGCTCGTAGACAAGCGATTTAAAGCAGGTTAAGGTGAATTTTGATCCTTTTTCTGCTTATTTGTATCCTGTCAGGCAGAAGTGTTTGTTTTATAAAGATAAAAAACTGCTTGTTTTGTCATGTTACGGCAGCCGGCCGAGTTGTCCTGACGGCGAAAGATGACAAAGTGAGCAGAGCAGAGCCTGGAGGGCTTATCATGGAGATGTTATCAGGCGCGGAAATGGTAGTGCGGGCGCTGGAAGATCAGGGAATCGAACATTTATTCGGTTATCCCGGCGGTTCAGTGCTTGATATCTATGACGCCTTGTTTGAAAACAGCAAGATTGAACACGTGCTGGTGCGCCATGAACAGGCAGCCGTGCACATGGCCGATGGTTACACCCGCGCCACCGGCAAGGTCGGTACCGTACTGGTAACCTCGGGCCCGGGAGCGACCAATTGCATTACCGGTATCGCCACCGCCTACATGGACTCCATTCCCATGGTGATCCTGTCCGGTCAGGTACCCACCTTCTATATCGGTGACGATGCCTTCCAGGAAACCGATATGATCGGTATCTCGCGGCCTATCGTGAAACACAGCTTCCTGTGCAAGAAGGCCTCGGATATCCCGGAGGCCATCAAGAAGGCCTATTATATTGCCGCCACCGGGCGTCCCGGGCCCGTGGTGGTGGATCTGCCCAAAGATGTGCAGAACCCGAAAGAAAAACATCCCTATGTGTACCCCAGCTCGGTGGAAATGCGTTCCTACAATCCGACCGGAGTAGGCCATAAAGGCCAGATCAAGAAGGCGATGAAAGCCCTGTCCGATGCCAGGCGCCCCGTGATGTACGTGGGGGGCGGTGCCGTGACCGCGGAAGCCAGCGCCCTGGTCATTCAGCTGGCCGAGCTGTTCAATCTGCCGGTGACCAATACCCTGATGGGGCTGGGCAGTATGCCCGGTACTCACAAGCAGTTTGTCGGTATGCTCGGTATGCATGGTACCTATGAAGCCAACAAGACCATGCACAACTCGGATCTGATCCTGGCTATCGGGGCCCGTTTTGACGACCGGGTAACCAACAACGTCGAGAAGTTCTGCCCCCATGCCACCATAGTGCATGTGGATGTGGACCCCACCTCCATCTCCAAGAACATCAAGACCCAGATTCCCATCGTCGGCTCGGCAGATACGGTGCTGGCGCAAATGCTGGAAGCCATTCGCGAGCTGGGCCTGAAAACAGATCCACAGGCGATGAGCGACTGGTGGGTCCAGATTGAGCAATGGCGCGCCCGCCAGTGTCTGCGTTATGAAACCAGTGATAAGTACATCAAGCCGCAGCAGGTCATCGAGTCGGTTTATCGCATCACCAAGGGTGAGGCCATGGTCAGCTCCGATGTGGGCCAGCACCAGATGTTTGCCGCGCTTTATTACCCATTCGACAAGCCACGTCAGTGGATCAACTCCGGTGGCCTCGGCACCATGGGCTTTGGCCTGCCGGCAGCCATGGGCGCGCAGATGGCGCGACCCGATGCGGTGTCGGTCTGCGTCACCGGTGATGGTTCCATTCAGATGAATATCCAGGAGCTGTCCACCTGTATGCAGTACAACATACCGGTGAAGATCATCTCCATGAACAATCACTCCCTGGGCATGGTGAAACAGTGGCAGAAGATGTTCTATGAAGGACGCGAGAGTCATTCCTACATGGATTCACTGCCCGACTTCGTCAAGCTGGCCGAGGCCTATGGTCATGTGGGAATCAGGGTCTCGGATCCGAAAGAACTGGATGCGGCACTGGAGAAATGTTTCTCCATGACCGACAAGCTGGTGTTTATGGATATTGTGATCGATCCGGAAGAGCATGTTTATCCCATGCAGATCAAGACCGGAGCCATGGATGAAATGTGGTTAAGCAAAACGGAGAGAACCTGATGCGGCGTATTATATCCCTGTTGCTGGAAAACGAGTCCGGGGCGCTGAGCCGGGTCGTGGGTCTGTTTTCCCAGCGGGCTTACAACATCGAGACCCTGACGGTGGCACCCACCGAGGATCCGACCCTGTCGCGGATGACCATAGTCACCACCGGTGATGAACGGGTCATCGAGCAGATCACCAAGCAGCTGAACAAGCTGGTGGATGTGCTCAAGGTGAGTGATCTGAGTGAAGGCGATCATATCGAGCGGGAAATCGTGCTGGTCAAGGTACGCGCCGATGGCGCCAACCGTGATGAAGTCAAACGCACCGCCGATATTTTCCGTGGCCAGATAGTCGATGTGACCCCACACCTGTATACGGTGCAGCTGGTCGGCACCAGCGAGAAGCTGGATGCCTTCATTCGCAACATGAGTGAAACGACGGAAGTGGTGGAAGTGGTACGCAGCGGCGTCTGCGGCGTGTCGCGCGGCGAGAAATCTCTGCGCGCCTGAGTACCTGCCGCTCTATATTGAAAATCGATGCCGAAAAACCGCCTGCGGGCGGTTTTTTATTGTCTGAAACAGGTCGTAGCCCGTCTGGGGCGCACTATGCTTGAGGCAGAGAGGTGATGATGCGCTACGGGTGGTTAGGGTGGTTGCTTTGGTTATGGCTGGCGCCGGTCCAGGCAGACAGCATGCGTTGTGATAATCGGTTGCTCACCGACGGTGATCCCGTTGCCCTGTTGTTGCTTTACTGTGGAGAGCCTCTGGTGCGGGAGACGGCATGGCGGCATTATCGCACTCATTACGGTCGCTGGTATCAGGAGTCGGACGGGGAGCGCTGGACCTACCATTTTGGCCGCTATCAGTTCATGCAAATCGTCACCATCAGAAAGGGAAAAATTGTCAGTATCGAAAATGGCCCCCGGGGCTGACCGGGTTCGAGGTTTAAATTCCGTTGCCAGCGCGAGCGAGCTCCCAGCTGGCCTCAAAAATTGTTGACATCTGCCATCAGCAGTTGAGAATCAGAGCCAGATGTTTGGTGGGTGGGAGCCAGAAATGCCAGCGGAAAGTGGGACGGCCCGTTCCCCGAAAAAAAGTGCAGCCAAAAGTACCCTCGGTCAGCAAGACCGGCAGTTGCTGGATTTATACGGCGGCCTGGTCGAAGGGCTGGCCGAGATGTTCGGCAAGCACTGTGAGGTGGTATTGCACTCGCTGGCAGACCCGGACAGTTCGGTCCTCAAGATTGCCAATGGCGGCCACAGCGGTTATCAGGTCGGCGCGCCACTGACCGAGCAGGTCCTTCGGCTGTTACCCGAGCTTGAACGTCAGGGAGAGGCACAAGGGCAGACCTGCTTTACCCAGAGCCGTCTCGGCACTCCGATGAAATCCTCGACTCAGGTTTTGCGTAATCTGCAGGGAGACGTCATCGGCCTCTTGTGCATCAACCTGCATCTGGGCGCTCCCTTTCACGAACTGATGGCCGATTTTCTGCCTAGGGTGGCTGAGCGGGCCGAAGTGTCGCCGGAAAACTTCAACAACAACGTGGAAGAGCTGGTGACCTTGACGGTGGAGCGGACCATAGACGCCATCAATGCCGATCCGGATGTGGCCAACAACGCCAAGAACAAGCAGATCGTCACCACCCTGTATGAAAAGGGGATTTTCGACATCAAGGATGCCATTGCCATGGTGTCGAGCAAGCTCAACATATCCAAACACACGGTTTATCTTTATATTCGACAAAAAAAACGCGATGACGAAGAACCATCGCATCAACAGGAGAACTCATGACTAAAACCATCATCGCTACCGACAAGGCTCCCGCCGCCATTGGTCCTTATGTTCAGGCTACCCGCATCGGCAATATGGTGTATACCTCTGGCCAGATACCGCTCGATCCGGTGAGCATGGATGTGGTTGAAGGCGGTATCGAAGCCCAAACCAAGCAGGTAATGGACAATCTGATGGCCGTATTGGCCGAAGCCGGTGCCGATGCATCCAGCGTGCTCAAAACCACCTGCTTCCTGTCCGACATGAACAACTTCCTTGCCTTCAACGAAGTCTATGCCAGCTATTTCACCCTGGGAGCACCGGCGCGCTCCTGTGTGGAAGTGGCCCGTCTGCCCAAAGACGTGCTGGTAGAGGTGGAAGCGGTTGCCTACGTCGAATAAGTCTTGTCCGGGGCGACCGTCGGTTGCCCCATCTTGTCCGGATCCCGTCATGAAATCAGCTTCCCTGCGTTTTGCGCTCCTGGTCACTGGCCCCTGTTACGGCACCCAGTCGGCGGCGGATGCCTATCGTTTTGCTCGTGCCCTGTTACAGAAGGGCCATGTGATCAGTCAGATATTTTTCTACCAGGAAGGTGTGCACAACGCCAGCCAGCTGGTACAGCCAGCTGGCGATGAAACGCATCTGCAGCAGGCCTGGGTCAATCTGGCCCTCGATCATGGGCTGACGCTGGATGTCTGTGTGGCGGCGGCATTGCGTCGGGGAGTCAGCGACAAGGACGCCGCCGCGCTGTCCGGGCTGGAACAGTGGAATCTGGCGGCTCCGTTCTGCTTGAGCGGGCTGGGCTCGCTGGCGCAGGCAGCGCTGAGTGCCGACAGAATGGTGCAGTTTTGAATTGTGGTAACTTAACGGATGCTTGCCGATGAACAAGGTCGCCTTTATTTTTCGAACGCCTCCTCATGGTTCGGCTTCCGGCCGGGAAGGGCTGGACGCGGTGCTGGCAACCTCTGCCCTGAATGAAGACATCGGCGTCTTCTTTATCGGCGACGGCGTCTATCAGCTACTGTCCGAACAGGAACCGTCTTTGGTACTGGGACGGCACTATGCACCCACCTTCGGTCTGCTTGAACTGTATGATGTAGGCAAGGTCTATATCAGTGCCGAGGCGCTGGCCGAGCGGGGGGTGCCGGCTGAACGGCTGTCCATCGATGCGTCGGTGCTGTCACAGCACGAGCTGCTGCGGCGGCTGGCGGATTACAATGTACGGCTGAATTTCTGAGGGCACTATGCTACATACGGTAAAGCACTCTCCCTTTGGCTATCAGAGCCTGGATCAGGCGCTGCAGCATATGCAGGGCCAGGATCGGCTTCTACTCTGGCAGGATGCGGTCATTGCCGCGACAGTGCCGGCCTGGCTGGTCCGGCTGCAACCACTGGCCGACACTGGTCGACTCTATGTGATGGAGGAAGACTTGCAGGCGCGTGGGCTGTTTCATGATGTAGGTGAGTCCATTACCATGGAAGGGCTGGTCGATTTGGTGGCCGAACTGGGCGGTTCCCAGGCCTGGTGACGAATTTTACACAAATCACCCGTCATAAATTGTATAAATCTTGACTCGCCAGCACGGCAAGCATAGAATTTTGCGTCCCCGCTTTTGGGGATAGATTTTTCACAACTGTAGAACGATACTTTTCAGGAGCTGTTAATGGCAACAATTAACCAGCTGGTTCGCAAGCCTCGCCAACAAGCCGTAGCTAAAAGCAACGTGCCGGCGCTGGAAGCTTGCCCGCAGAAACGCGGTGTATGTACCCGCGTATACACCACCACCCCGAAGAAGCCGAACTCCGCACTGCGTAAAGTGTGTCGTGTTCGTCTGACCAACGGTTTCGAAGTTAACTCCTACATCGGTGGTGAAGGCCACAACCTGCAGGAGCACTCCGTAGTGCTGATCCGTGGCGGTCGTGTTAAAGATTTGCCCGGTGTGCGTTATCACACCGTACGTGGCGCACTGGACACCTCAGGTGTTTCCGCTCGTCGTCAGGCCCGTTCCAAGTACGGTGCCAAGAAGCCCAAGTCTTAATGGTTCTCCGTTAAGTAAGGCCAAACATTTTATTTTTTAACCTGTTGTGTTTTGGGTTATCCCTGAAGTTACGGAGAGTTTGCAATGCCAAGACGTCGCGTAATCGGCCAGCGTAAAATCCTGCCGGATCCCAAGTTCGGATCCGAGCTGCTGGCAAAATTCGTAAACATCGTAATGGTAGATGGTAAGAAATCTACCTCCGAAAATATTGTTTACGGTGCTCTGGAAATCGTTGCTGACAAGACCAGCAAAGAGCATCTGGCGCTGTTCGAAGAAGCGCTGGACAACATTCGTCCTACTGTTGAAGTTAAATCGCGCCGTGTGGGTGGTTCTACCTACCAGGTGCCGGTTGAAGTACGCCCCGTGCGTCGTAATGCCCTGGCCATGCGCTGGTTGGTAGACGCCGCTCGTAAGCGTGGTGAAAAATCTATGGCTCAGCGTCTGGCTGGCGAGCTGCTGGATGCTGCTGAAAACAAAGGTTCTGCGGTTAAGAAGCGTGAAGACGTGCACCGTATGGCCGAAGCAAACAAAGCGTTTGCCCACTACCGCTGGTAATTGGATGGGTGCGGTATTGCCGCACCCGTTTGATTGCTTACTAAGGACAATCGACCTTAGCAAGAGGATATTATTGTGGCTCGTACAACTCCCATTGAGCGTTACCGTAACATTGGTATCAGCGCTCACATTGACGCCGGTAAAACGACAACCACCGAACGGGTGCTGTTTTATACCGGTGTAAGCCATAAAATCGGCGAAGTACATGATGGCGCTGCTACCATGGACTGGATGGAGCAGGAACAAGAGCGTGGTATCACCATTACCTCTGCCGCTACTACCTGTTTTTGGGATGGTATGGCGCATCAGTATCCACAGCACCGGATTAATATCATCGACACCCCCGGACACGTTGACTTCACCATTGAAGTAGAACGTTCCATGCGGGTGCTCGACGGTGCCGTTATGGTCTACTGTGCCGTTGGTGGCGTTCAGCCACAGTCTGAAACCGTATGGCGTCAGGCTAACAAGTATGCGGTGCCGCGTATTGCGTTCGTCAACAAGATGGATCGTACCGGCGCCAATTTCTTGCGGGTGGTTGAACAGATCAAGTCACGTCTGAAAGGCGTGGCAGTCCCCGTTCAGCTGCCAATCGGCGCAGAAGAACACTTCACCGGTGTTGTTGACCTCATCAAGATGAAGGCCATCAGCTGGAGTGAAGAAGACCACGGTACCACTTTTGTCTACGAAGACATTCCTGCCGAAATGCAGGAACTGGCTGACGAATGGCATCAGAATCTGGTTGAGGCTGCAGCCGAGGCCAATGAAGAGTTGATGGACAAGTACCTGGAAGGCGGCGAACTGTCGGAAGCAGAAATCAAAGCTGCTCTGCGCAGTCGCGTGCTGAACAGCGAAATCATCCTGGTCACCTGTGGCTCTGCGTTCAAGAACAAAGGCGTACAGGCGATGCTGGACGTGGTGATTGACTATCTGCCGTCGCCGGTAGAAGTTCACGCCATCAGCGGTCTGAAAGCAGATGGCGAAACGCCGGACACGCGTCCGGCCGACGATGCCGCTCCTTTCTCTGCGCTGGCGTTCAAGATTGCGACCGACCCTTTCGTGGGCAACCTGACCTTCTTCCGCGTGTACTCCGGTGTGGTTAACTCCGGTGATGCCGTGCTGAACTCGGTCAAGGGCAAGCGTGAGCGTTTTGGCCGCATCGTCCAGATGCATGCCAACAAGCGTGAAGAGATCAAATCCGTGTGTGCTGGCGACATTGCCGCTGCTATCGGTCTGAAAGACGTGACCACCGGTGACACCCTGTGTGCCCCGAACGCGCCTATCATTCTGGAGCGCATGGAGTTTCCGGAACCGGTTATCTCTGTGGCCGTTGAACCCAGAACCCAAGCCGACCAGGAAAAAATGGGTCTGGCGCTGGGTCGTCTGGCGCAGGAAGATCCGTCTTTCCGCGTATGGACCGACGAAGAATCGGGGCAGACCATCATCGCCGGTATGGGCGAGCTGCACCTGGACATCATCGTCGACCGTATGCGTCGTGAGTTCAAGGTAGAAGCCAATGTGGGTAAACCCATGGTGGCCTACCGTGAAAGCATCCGCGACAGTGTCGAACAGGAAGGCAAGTTCGTACGCCAGTCCGGAGGCCGTGGTCAGTTTGGTCATGTATGGATCAAGATCGAGCCGCAAGCAGAAGGTACCGGCTACATCTTCGAGAACGCCGTTGTCGGTGGTGTTATTCCCAAGGAATACATCCCGGCTGTAGACAAGGGCATTCAAGAACAGATGAAGCAAGGTGTTCTGGCGGGCTATCCGATCGAAGACATCAAGGTCACTCTGTACGATGGTTCTTATCACGATGTTGACTCTTCTGAAATGGCCTTTAAAATCGCCGGTTCTATGGCGTTTAAAGCGGGCTTCATGAAATGTAATCCCGTGCTGCTTGAACCTGTGATGAAGGTTGAAGTAGAGACGCCGGAAGAGTATATGGGTGATGTTATCGGTGACGTGAACCGTCGTCGTGGTATCATCGAAGGCATGGAAGATGGCCCCTCCGGCAAGGTTATTAATGCCGTGTTGCCGCTGTCTGAAATGTTCGGCTACGCTACAGACCTGCGTTCACAGTCGCAAGGTCGTGCTTCTTACTCCATGGAGTTTGCCAAGTACGCCGAAGTACCTGCCAGCATGGCTGAAGCGATTATTGCTCGTAAAGGTTAACTAATCTTTGTTTAAACTCCCCACCCTTACAAGGGGTGGGATCAAACTAGGAAGGACTAGTCCGTGTCTAAAGAAAAATTTGAACGTAACAAACCGCACGTAAACGTAGGTACTATCGGCCACGTTGACCACGGTAAAACCACTCTGACCGCTGCCATCACCAACGTGCTGGCCAAGCAGTTCGGCGGCGCCGCTCGCGCTTTCGACCAGATCGATAACGCTCCCGAAGAAAAAGCGCGTGGTATCACCATCGCTGCTTCTCACGTTGAGTACGACACCGAATCACGTCACTACGCACACGTTGACTGCCCCGGACACGCCG
>NZ_JBKGFN010000025.1:0-19321 GCF_046521305.1 Oceanisphaera submarina
GCACGGCAAAACCACTACCGCCGGCATGCTGGCCTGGATCCTGGAAGATTGCGGTTTGCAGCCCGGTTTTCTGATCGGTGGCGTGCCCGGTAACTTCGAGGTATCCGCCCGGCTGGGTGAGGCGCCTTTTTTCGTTATCGAAGCCGACGAATATGACAGCGCCTTCTTCGACAAGCGCTCCAAGTTTGTCCACTATCGCCCCAGCACCCTGATCCTCAACAATCTCGAGTTCGATCATGCCGACATTTTCGACGATCTGCCGGCGATTCAGCGGCAGTTTCATCATCTGCTGCGCATGGTACCCGGCCATGGCCGGGTGCTGGCGCCGACTCGTACGCCGGCGCTGGACCAGGTGCTGGACATGGGCTGCTGGAGCGAGGTGGAATATCTGGGCGAAGGCGGTTTGTGGCAGGCCGAGCCCCTGCAGGCCGATGGTGGCCACTTTGCCGTCCTGCTTGACGGCAAGCCGGTGGGCGAGGTGCGCTGGGGCTGTATCGGCCTGCACAACGTGCACAACGGCCTGATGGCGCTGGCCGCCGCCCGTCATGCGGGGGTACCGGTGGCGGAAGCCATAAAGTCGCTGTGCCTCTTCGTGTCGCCGAAACGGCGCATGGAGCTGAAAGGCGAGGTGGCCGGTATCCGGGTATGGGACGACTTTGCCCATCATCCCACCGCCATCGAATGGACCCTGGCCGGGCTCAAGGCTCAGGTGAAGGCTCAAGAAGGTGGCCGGGTACTGGCGGTGCTGGAGCCGCGCTCCAACACCATGAAGATGGGCGTGCATCAGCAGCCCCTGGCAGACTCCCTGCAATCGGCGGATCAGACCTATCTGTTCCGGCCTCCGGGCCTGAACTGGGATCTGGCGGCGGTGGCCGAGTCCTGCCCCCGGGGACGGGTGTTCGAGGAGCTGGATGCGCTGATCGAGGCTCTGGTCGAGGCGGCGCAGCCGGGCGATCAGATACTGGTGATGAGCAACGGCGGCTTCGGCGGCATTCACGACCGCCTGCTGCAGGCACTGGAGGCGGCTCATGTCTGCGCATAAATACCCACGCCACCGCCAAATCACCCTGGCCCTGTCCGGCGCCTCCGGCGCCCCTTATGCGCTGGCGCTGCTGAGGCGGCTGCTGGCTTCCGGCATTCAGGTACACCTTTTGGTGTCCAGCGCCGCGCGAGTGGTACTGGCCACCGAAGAAGGCGAACAGTGGCCGGGCAAGCCGGAACACGTGGCGGCCCTGCTGAGCGAGCGTTATCAGGCGGCCCCGGATCAGCTCAGGGTCTATGGCAAGGAAGAATGGTTTTCGCCGGTGGCTTCGGGCTCGGGCGCACCCCGGCGCATGGTGATCTGCCCCTGCTCCATGGGCACGGTGGCGTCCATCGCCAGTGGTGCGTCCGACAATCTGATCGAGCGGGCCGCCGACGTGGTGATCAAGGAAAAGGGTCAGTTGATCCTGGTGCCGCGAGAGTCGCCCTTTTCGGCGCTGCATCTGGAAAATCTGCTCAAGCTGGCGCGGCTGGGGGTGACCATAATGCCGGCCTCGCCGGGGTTTTATCATCAGCCGCGCACCATAGCGGATCTGGTTGACTTCATGGTGGCGCGTATTCTGGATCATCTCGAGGTGGATCAGGAGCTGGTACCACGTTGGGGTTACGGCGGAGCGGAAAGCTGACCCGGTATGCAGATAAGCGTGAATTCCGCTAGAATACCGCTTTAATCACAGTCGGGCATTTCAGGCCCAGCGGAGCTAAAAATGAAGCACAGAGTAGACGTCCTGATCGGCACCGATGAAGTCAACGCCAGAATCCAGGCCCTGGGCGAGCAAATCAATGCCCATTATCAGGGAGTGGACGAACTGGTGATGGTTGGGTTACTGCGTGGCTCCTGTGTGTTTATGGCCGATTTGTGTCGCAAGCTTACCCTGCCGGTACGACTCGATTTCATGACCGCCTCCAGCTACGGCAGCAGCATGGAAAGTAACCGTGACGTGAGGATTCTCAAGGATCTGGACGACGAGATCCACGGTAAGCACGTGCTGATCGTCGAAGACATCATCGACACCGGTTATACCCTGAGCAAGGTGAAGGAAATATTGTCGCTGCGTAACCCGGCCTCGCTGACCATTTGCTCGTTGCTCGACAAGCCCGATCGCCGTGAAGTACAGGTGCCGGTGGACTGGATTGGCTTTACCATTCCCGACGAATTCGTGGTCGGCTACGGCATCGATTATGCTCAGCTTTATCGCAACCTGCCCTATATCGGTAAGGTGATACCGCTCGATTAAGGATTGTCTGCTTACTTGCTCAGTCTGCCCGGGGATGGGGCGGCGGGCTTTTGCCCGTAACCTGCCTCGGGTCTTTTTTATTCTATGGAGCCAATAATGACCAAAGCACTGGAGATTGATGGCCTGCGCAAGATCTACGCCGGTGGCGTAGAAGCCTTGAAAGGCATAGATCTAACAGTCGACAAGGGCGATTTTTATGCCTTGCTCGGCCCCAACGGGGCGGGTAAATCCACTACCATAGGTATTATTTCCTCTCTGGTGAACAAGACGGCCGGCAAGGTAAACGTATTCGGTCTCGATATCGATACACAGCTGAATCAGGCCAAGACCCAGATTGGACTGGTTCCCCAGGAGTTCAACTTCAACCAGTTTGAAAAAGTCGGCCAGATAGTGATCAACCAGGCCGGCCTGTACGGAGTTGAACGTAAAGAGGCCAGGATTCGCGCCGAACGCTACCTGAAACAGCTGGATCTGTGGGACAAGCGAGATGTGCCCGCCCGTACCCTGTCCGGCGGCATGAAACGCCGACTGATGATAGCCCGGGCATTGATGCACGAACCCAAGTTGTTGATTCTTGATGAACCTACCGCCGGGGTGGATATCGAAATTCGCCGGGCCATGTGGGATTTTCTCAAGGATATCAACGAACAGGGCATTACCATCATACTGACTACCCACTACCTGGAAGAAGCGGAGATGTTGTGCCGGAATATCGGCATCATCGACAAGGGGCGCCTGGTCGAGAACACCAGCATGAAGGGGTTGCTCGGCAAGCTCAACGTGGAAACCTTCATTCTGGATCTGGCCACCGACTGCCGAGAACCCTTCCTCTCCGGTTTCAACTGGCAGTTGCTGGACGATCACACCCTGGAAGTGGAAGTGAAGAAAGATCAGGGCTTGAACGGTGTCTTTGCCCAGCTAAACGAGCAGGGTATTCGGGTACTGAGTATGCGTAACAAGGCCAACCGATTGGAGGAATTATTCGTCACGCTGGTGGAGCAGGGGAGAACGACAGCATGAGCGGCAAACATTACTACATTGCCTTTCGCAGTATTTTACACCGGGAAATAGTCCGCTTTACCCGCATCTGGGTGCAGACCCTGGTGCCACCTGCCATCACCATGACCCTGTATTTCGTTATTTTCGGCAACCTGATTGGCAGCCGTATCGGTGACATGGGTGGTTATTCCTACATGGCCTTCATAGTGCCGGGCCTGATCATGATGTCGGTGATCACCAACTCCTACTCCAACGTGGCCTCGTCGTTTTTCAGCAGCAAGTTCCAGCGCAACGTGGAAGAGCTGCTGGTGGCGCCGGTACCCACTTACGTCATCATCGCCGGTTATGTGGGGGGGGGGGTGGTGCGAGGCTTGCTGGTGGGATTGATCGTCAGCCTGGTGTCGCTGTTTTTTGTCGACCTGCAGATCAGTCACCTGTTCAGCGTTATCTTCACCGTCTTTCTGACCTCGGTGCTGTTCTCGCTGGCGGGGCTGCTCAACGCCATTTTTGCCCGCACCTTCGACGATATCAGTATCATTCCGACCTTCGTGCTGACGCCGTTGACCTATCTGGGCGGGGTATTCTATTCCATCGAGCTGCTGCCCGAGGTGTGGCAAACCATCTCGCACGGTAACCCGGTGCTCTATATGGTGAATGCCTTCCGCTACGGTTTTCTGGGCATCAGCGATGTGCCGCTGACCGTGGCCTACGGTATTATCATCGGCTTTATCGGGCTGTTCTACGGGCTGGCCTGGTATCTGATCCACACCGGGCGCGGATTACGTTCCTGAGTTTTAAAGGCAGCCCAATGGCTGCCTTTTTGTTTGTTGTCCCGGCTGTTTTCTATTTTGCTAAAGTCAGCCAAAGGAACCGCTCCCTTCTTCTTATATCAGCTGATTCGATTTTAGGCCGGGGCACAGAGGCAACACAGCCGCCTCCCGCGACACGCCATAAACCCATCCATGGGGGCTCGGAAATGCCATCCTTGGCATTTCACGGTCTTGGCAGGCGATCTCCGTTGCCTCTTCTGAAACAACGAGTTGCCCGGAGACGGCACTGACAGACGGCCCGGAGTTTAAAGGAGGACAAAGGGATCCGCTCAGCCGACCATCCGCGCTACGGATGGCGCGGCTGAGCCTACAGGGAGGTATTTACGGCGAGTCGGCGGAGCGGGCCCTTTGGCCGATGAATCCAAGGGAGAAAATAGAGCCGTTAGAGAAAAAAGGCAGCCAACCGGCTGCCTTTTTTCTGTTACCTGCGGGTAATGGTGGCGATCAGGCCAGTTGCAGGGGAATGTTCTTGCTGGTGCGTACTATATTATTGTCCGCATCCAGATACACCAGGTTGGGGTCGTAGCTTTCGATCTGCTGCTCGCTCATCGGCGCATAGGCGCAGATGATGATACGATCGCCCACCGCGGCCTTGCGGGCGGCGGCGCCGTTCAGCGAAATCATCCTGGAGCCACGTTCGCCGGAAATGGCGTAGGTGTGAAAGCGTTCGCCGTTTTCGATGTTGTAGATATCGATTTGCTCGTATTCGCGGATATTGACCGCGTCCAGCAGATCCTGGTCGATGGCGCAGGAGCCTTCGTAGTTCAGCTCGGCGTGGGTGACCCGGGCCTGGTGTAGCTTGCCTCTGAGCATAATGCGTTGCATGTCCATTGTTACCTTGTCTCCGTCAATTGCCGCCCGTCAGGGCTTGTAGTTTTGCGACAGTGCCCGGCTTCCACCCTCCCGTCAAACCTGAGTGTTGATATCTACAGGGGCACGACTTGGTTATCTATCAACCGGGCCTTGCCGAGAAAGGCGGCCATCAGGATGACGATGGCCCGGCTTTGCACCGTCAGCGGCAGCAGGGTGTCCGCATCGACGATATCGATGCCGTCGGTACGAAAACCGGCGTCATTCAGGCGGGCACTGCCTTCAGCGGTCAGTCGTTCAATATCACGCTCGCCCTCGGTCATGCGACCGGCCAGCCAGTTCATGGTGGCGGCAAGCTCGGGGGCCTGAGCTCGTTCACTGTCGGTTAGATAACCGTTGCGGGAGCTCAGTGCCAGGCCGTCTGCGGCACGTACCGTGGGCACGCCCAGGATCTCGACCGGCATGTTCAAATCGGTGGTCATTTTACGGATCAGCGCCAACTGCTGGTAGTCTTTTTCGCCGAAACAGGCCAGATCCGGCTGCACCAGGTTGAACAGCTTGCACACCACAGTACTGACGCCGTCGAAGTGGCCCGGGCGCAGGGCGCCTTCCAGCACTTCGGCGATGCCGGGTACCGCGACCCGGGTCTGCTGCTGCTGGCCATGCGGATACATCAGCTCGGGCGTGGGCGTAAAGACGATATCCGCCTGTTCACCCAGCCGTTCGCAGTCCTGCTCCAGGGTACGAGGATAGGCATTGAGATCGGCGGCCCGGTCAAACTGCAGCGGATTGACGAAAATACTGACCACCACGCGATCGCAGCGGCTGCCGGCCTGCTTGACCAGCTCCAGGTGTCCCTGGTGCAAATTGCCCATGGTGGGCACGAAGCCGATACGCTCGCCGTTACGGCGCCAGCCGTTGGTCACGGCTCTTAATTCGTCGAGGGTGCTGACCAGCTGCATCTTCTGTCCTCAGTTGAAACTGTGTTCCGGGCCGGGGAAACGGCCCTCTGCCACGTCGGCCACATAGGCCTCGATGGCGGCTTTGACGTTGCCGTTGTCGGCCAGAAAGTTCTTGGTGAACTTGGGCACATAGCCGGTGGTGAGCCCGAGGGCGTCCTGCATTACCAGTACCTGACCGTCGGTATTGGCACCGGCACCGATGCCAATGACCGGAATGCTCAACATCTGGCTGATGTCGGTGGCAAGCTGGCTTGGCACACATTCCAGCACCAGCAGCTGAATGCCGGCGGCTTCCAGCGCTTTGGCATGGCGTTTGATTTGTTCGGCCTGCCCGGTTTCGCGCCCCTGCAGTTTGAAGCCGCCGAATACGTGCACCGATTGCGGCGTCAGCCCTAGGTGACCGCATACCGGAATGCCCTGGCGGGTCAGCTGGGTGACGGTCTCGGCCAGCCAGTCGCCGCCCTCCAGCTTAACCATGTGGGCACCGGCCCGCATCAGGGCCGCGGCGCTGGCACAGGCCTGCTCGGGAGTGCTGTAACTCATAAACGGCATGTCGGCGACAATCAGCGATGTTTCACAGCCATTGGCCACAGATCTGGTGTGATAGGCGATATCTTCGACCGTCACCTTGAGGGTGCTGTCTTCGCCTTGCAATACCATGCCGAGGGAGTCGCCGATCAGGATGGCATGTACGCCGGCCTGCTCGAACAGCTTGGCAAAGGTGGCATCGTAGGCGGTGATCATGGCGATTTTCTGCCGGGCCTGTTTCATCGCCAGCAGGCGAGCCGTAGTGATTTTACTCATGAAAAATTCCTTTACTGCGGAGGCAGTCGGGTCATGCTGTTGGCCGGGCACTCTTGTACCAATTTGGCCAAGGAAGTACCGCAGGGCAGTATCAGGCCCGGGGCCAGCTCCGCCAACGGGTAAAGCACAAATTCCCGTTGCTTCAGGCCATAGTGGGGGATCGTCAACCGCTCATCTTCTATGTGACGTTCGCCATAGAGCAGCATGTCCAGATCCAGAGTACGAGGCCCCCAGCGTTCTTCCTTGCGTTCCCGGCCGTGAGCCTGCTCTATGCGCTGTAATGCATCCAGCAGCTCATGTGGCTCGAACCGGGTATCGAACATCGATACCCCATTGATATAGGGCGGCTGATCCGCCGGCCCCATGGGCAGACTCTGGTACAGCGGCGAATGCTGCAGGCTGCCGGGAGTGGCCAGCGAGGCCAGGGCGAGCTGAGCCGCCCTGATGTGTGCCAGCGGCTCGCCAAGGTTGGCGCCGAGGGCGACAAATACGCGGGTCATGCGTCTTTTTTCCGACGAGGGCGACGGCGTGGTCGCTTGCGCGGCTTGCGCGATTCGGACTCGTTGGTCGTATGGGCGGGACCTTCCTGCGCTCCGCGAGTCTGAGACTGCCGGTGCTGCGGTTGCCGTTCGACCGGATTGGCAACCTGAAACTCGGTCCACCATTCGGCCAGCTCTTTCAGGCGCGGGTCCAGTTCGGCACGCAGCAGCAAAAAGTCGTAGCCGGCGCGAAACTTGGGATGCTCGAGCAGGCGGTGCGGCCGCTTGCCGCTGCGCTTGGTGAGACGATCCTGCAGTTGCCAGATATCGCGTACCACCGAGCTGAAACGACGAGGAATGGCGACGGTTTTCACCTGCCGACCCAGCACATCGTCGGTGGCCAGCATGAAGGCGTCGTAATGGTTCAGGCCACCTTCATTCATGAAGGCCTGGGTGCGGGTTTCTACCGGCCCCCACAGCAGAGCGGCGTAGAGGAAGGCGGGGGTTACCCGCATATCCTGGGCGATACGTTCGTCGGTATTGGTCAGCGCCAGCTCGATAAAGCGACCGTATCGATTCTTGCCCGTGCCCATGACCTCGGCAGCTTCCGGAAACAGCGGCGCAAAGAGGCCGTATTGCTGCAACTGGCGATAGGTTTCCAGACCGTGACCGGCAAGAAACAGCTTGAGAGTTTCTTCAAACAGACGGGCAGGAGGAATATCGCTCAGCAAGGGAGCCAGGTCGTGAATGGGCGCTTCGGTGCGAGGGCTGATGGTCAGACCCAACTTGGCGGAGAAACGCACTGCCCGGATCATGCGTACCGGATCTTCCCGATAGCGGGTTGCCGGGTCGCCGATCAAGTCAAGACGACGGGCTTCCAGATCCTTGATGCCATTGGCAAAGCCAACCACGCTGAAGTCGGCAATATTGTAATAGAGGGCGTTAACGGTAAAGTCACGGCGCTCTGCGTCTTCTTCGATAGTGCCGTAGACATTGTCGCGCAGCAGCATGCCTTCGGAAGACTGGGACGACACGTTTTTGTTGGTATTGACCTGATGGTGATGGCCGCGGAAGGTGGCCACTTCGATCACATCGCGACCAAACAGCACGTGGGCCAGGCGAAAACGGCGACCAACCAGGCGGCAGTTGCTGAAAAGCTGCTTTACCTGGTCAGGAGTGGCGTTGGTGGCGATATCAAAATCCTTGGGCAGTCTGCCCAGCAGCAAGTCACGCACACCACCACCGACCAGGTAGGCATCGAAGCCCGCCTTGTTCAGGCGATACAGTACTTTGAGGGCGTTTTCACTGATTTGGCGGCGCGAAATACCATGTTGGTCGCGCGTCAACACCACGGGTTGCAACGGCAACGCCTCCTGTTGTCGGGTAAGCAGCTTTCTACAAAAGCCAGCAATCTGGGAAAAAATAGGACACCTCGCAAGGCCTTAAGCTAAAAAAATCGGCGCACTATAATAGCGCAGGGTGCTGAAAATGCGAACTGTCTGCGCACTTCAGCTCGATATTTGGTCTGCCGGGCACCCGATCCAGACGCCAGTGACGGCAAGCCCAGTGCAATAGTTCGGCAGCCCCGGCGCCAAAAAATGCCGATGGGGGTTCTTGTCCGAGAAAATCCAGCGCGTGCCAGAGCGCCTTTCCCGGCTGCCGGTCATCCAGTGCCGGGGCGTGATTCTGCTTGGACAGTTTATGGCCCGAATACAGAGCCAGCGGCAGATGCAGCCAGTCGGGCTCCGGTGCATTCAGCATCTGGTAAAGTGCGATCTGGCGTACAGTGGGGTCGAGCAGATCGGCTCCCCGTACCACCTCGGTAATGCCTGCCTCGGCATCGTCGACTACCACCGCCAGGTTGTAGGCGTAGAGCCCATCGCGACGACGCACGATAAAGTCTTCTTCGGCCAGCGCTTCCGGCACCGATATGTCCCCCTGCAGCCGGTCGTTAAAGCCGCAAACCGGCTGGTCCATGACCAGTCGGATGGCCGCGTGTTCGGCCGGTAGAGCAAGGTCACGGCAATGACCGTTATAAAAGCCGCCGGTGGCGCTTACCATCTTGCGGGTACAGCGGCAATGATAAGTCAGGCCTTGTCGGGCCAACTCGTCCAGTACGGCTTGGTAAACATCGAGTCGTCGGCTCTGATACAAAGCGGTGCCGTCCCAATGCAGGCCAAAGGCGTCCAAGGTGCGCAGGATGGCATCGGCCGCCCCGGGAACTTCCCGCGGCGGATCCAAGTCTTCGATACGCAGAAGCCATAATCCCTGATGACTTCTGGCTTGCAGATAGCTGCCGAGGGCGGCTATCAGAGAGCCGAAGTGAAGGGGACCGCTGGGCGAGGGGGCAAAGCGCCCAATGTAGCGGTTGGGCGCTGTCTTGTTCATGGTGACAGGGGCGGCTTAGTAACCGGCCATCTGTTTTTCCTTGATCTCGGCCAGGGTCTTGCAGTCGATGCACAGATCGGCGGTGGGGCGCGCTTCCAGTCGGCGGATGCCGATTTCCACGCCGCAGTGCTCGCAATAGCCGAAGTCGTCTTCTTCGATTTTCTGCAGTGTTTTCTCGATCTTCTTGATCAGCTTGCGTTCCCGATCCCGGGCGCGCAGCTCAAGCGCAAACTCTTCTTCCTGAGCGGCTCTGTCCACCGGATCGGGGAAGTTGGCTGCTTCGTCTTTCATGTAGCCCATGGTGCGATCCACTTCCTCGCGCAACTGATTGCGCCAGGCACCCAGAATTTTGCGAAAATGCGTTTTTTGCGCATCGTTCATGTATTCTTCGTCGGGCTTCGCCTGGTAGGGCTCAACACCGGCAATGGCCAGAATACCGAGAGATTTTTTGGTTTCGACTGCTGGCATTCCGTATCTCCTAAAAAGCAATATTGCGCCAACCAATGTTAAGAAGCGGCTATCTATAGCAGAAAGCATATTGGCAAGGCAATTTTGCATTGCTGTTTCTGCGAAAATTGCCCCTTATAATACGACCATAACCACTTTTTCTGAAATTACTCAGGCTGAGTGGTGCGGATCGTAAAGAGCGGCAGCTTCTCGGTGAGCCCTCCATATGGGGATGAAGAATAGCATTTTCAAGAGTAGAGTCGGGGCCGTGATAACGATTACTATCCAACTCTATTCATGAACTATAGGTACAATCGTGCAGTTTTCCTCTTCTTTGTGCCGGGGGCAGCTGGTCCGGCGCTACAAGCGTTTTCTGGCTGACGTCATTCATCAGGACTCTTCGCCAGAGGCTCCGCTGACCATACACTGCCCCAATACCGGTAAAATGACCGGCTGTGCCGAGCCGGGCTGGACTGTGTATTTCTCTATATCAGACAACCAAAAACGTAAATATGCTCACACCTGGGAGCTGGTCGAAAACCAGCGCGGCGATTTCATCTGTGTCAATACCGGCCGGGCCAACCAGTTGGTGGCCGAGGCGCTGGAGCAGAAGCGCATTCCACTGCTGGCGCAATATGGTGATATCAGAGCCGAGGTGCGCTATGGCACCGAGGGCAGCCGCATCGACTTTTTGCTGAGCGGCGGTGTTGAGCCGGACTGTTATGTGGAGGTCAAGAGCGTGACCCTGCTGGATGAGAGCGAGCAGGTCGGCCAGGGTTATTTTCCGGACACCGAGAGTCTCAGAGCCCAGAAGCACGTGCGGGAACTGATCGACTGCGTGAAACTCGGGCACAGGGCGGTACTGCTGTTCTGTGTGCTGCATACCGGCATCGAACGCGTCAGTCCGGCCAGCCACCTGGATCCGGCCTATGGTAGCCTGGTGGCCGAGGCGCTGGCGGCGGGGGTGGAATGCCTGGCCTGGCGGGCAGAGATCAGCCCCGACGGCATGCAGTTGGTACAGGCGTTGCCGTTTGACATGCAGGTGAAGAACGGGGTGTGAGGGGGAAAAGGTAGGGGTGGGGTAAACATCCGATTTTTTGACTGTCATACCCATCTCGGACAAAGGGCCCGTTCCGCCGACCCGCTCAAGCCCCTCCCTGTGAGGCTCAACACATGACATCGCTGTCATGTAATAGCAGATCCCTTTGTCCTCCCTGTTGCAGCGGAGTTCCTGTTGGCGCCGTCTTCGGGCAACTCGGTGTTTGAGAAGAGGTAACAGAGAACGGCTCCCACGACCGTGACATGCCAGGGATGGCATGTCCGAGCTTTACATGGATGTACTCGTAGCGTGTCGAGGGAGGTGGCTGTGTTACCTCTGGAGCTGGGGTCCTGAATATGGTCAGATGCTGAATGGGATTGGGCTCACTCCCCATCATCTGTCAGCGGCCAGGATTGCAGAATATGGTACTCCGGCCCTTGCTCGCTCAGGGTGGAGCTGTAGAGGCACAGCCGCGAGGGGCGATAGCGGATGGGAGTGATCGGCGGTAGCTCCTGGGTGCTGTCGTGGCGGAACAGGGTTATATGTGGCCGAAAGGCTCTGTGAGGCGGCCCGAGTTTAAGGGAGGCACAACGTGCAGCCAGCTCATCGGATAGCGCAGAGAGGCCGGGGGGAACCCGAGAGGGGCCTATCCAGACGACCCTGGCCCGCGGAAAACAGCCGAGCCGATCCAGCTTGAGTTCGAAGGTGGCTAGCCGTATCTTCGGCAGCTGTTTCAGCAAAGAATCGGATTGTGTTTGAGTGAGTGGCCCGAGAAAGCGCAGGGTCAGGTGTAACTGCTCCGGCGGAATGCGCCGGCCGGGCAGGGCCAGGCGGCGTTGCAGCCTGGTCAGTTCAGGCGCCAGCGCCTCGGCGGGAAAAGCCAGAAACAGCCGGTTATTCTTGCTTGTCATGTTTACCCTCCTGACTCTCCTGAGTTCAACTGCTCGTCAACTGGCTGTTGCCATGCCGAGCTTGTCATCATGTGTTGTGTGCTCGCTCAGCGCCAAACCGGCATAGCCAGTGTATTGCAGTGCCTGCTCGGGAGGGAGGGGCCTGGCAAACAGGAAACCCTGGCCATAATCACAGCCGATCTTTTTGATAAACCGCATCTGCGCATCGGTTTCAATGCCTTCGGCAACCACTTTCAGCCCCAGCTTGTGTACCATGGCGGTAATGGCCTCGACCATCTGTCGGTCAACGGGGCTGGCTTCCAGATCCATCACAAATGAACGGTCGATTTTCAGTATGTCTACGGGAAAATGGCGTAATTGAGACAACGAAGAATAGCCAGTTCCAAAGTCATCAATCGAGAGGCGTATCCCCAAGCGTTTCAGGTGACCTATCAGGGTCATGGCAAGATCGACATTCTCCATCAGCATGGACTCGGTAATTTCCAGTTCAAGCAAACCGGGCGGAATATCCCAATGCATTAACAGGGCTTCGACCCTGTTCGAGAAGTCGGCCTCGCGCAACTGACAGACACTCAGGTTGACCGCCACCGGTTTCACGGTTTTCCCCGCCTGCATTTGTTGCCGAATAAAATGACAGGCCGCCTCAATGACCCCATAGCCTATAGGCACAATCAGTCCGGTCAGCTCTGCCACGCCAATAAAACTGCCCGGGCTTTGTATTCCTCGCTCCGGTTGGTGCCAGCGTAGCAAGGCTTCGAATTTTTCTACCTGGCCAGAGGAAAAGGAAATGATTGGCTGGAATACCAGAAAAAACTCCCGTCGGCAGATAGCTTGGCGTAATTCTTCCTCGAGCCTTATCGAGAGAAGCGCCTGCTCCTGCATTTCCATGTTGTAAAAAGAGAGCTGGTTTTTACCCGCGCGTTTAGAGTCATACATGGCAAGGTCTGCATTACGTAATAATTCACCACTGCTGGTGCCGTCTTCCGGTGCCAGGGTGATGCCAATACTGGCGCCAATCACTGTCTCATTCTGAGCCAGTTGAATCGGTATGCTGATATTGGTGATTACCTTTTCGGCTATCATGCGTACATTTTCGATGCTGTTTATATTTACCAGTACGATCGCAAACTCATCACCACCCAGGCGACCGACGATATCGGTTTCTCTTACTGCGTCCCGAAGTCGCCGAGCCACTTCAATCAATAACCTGTCACCGTCTTCGTGCCCTGTAGAATCATTGATGCGTTTGAAGTCATCCAGATCCAGATACATTAATGCCAGGCACTTTCCTTCACGACTAATATTCAGAATGGCCTGATCCAGCTGCTCGGTAAGAAAACGTCGGTTGGCCAAACCGGTGAGTTCATCATTGAATGCCAGCTGTTCCAGCTGGGTGGTTTGTTTTTTCACCAATTCTCGCAGCCGCTCCGGTTCCAGCAGAATACGGCGTATCAGTAACGCGAACATGCTCGCCGTGATCAGGCTGAACGTGATGCCCACGATAATCTGAAAGGTGAAGTCGGTCGGCCGACTCATCGCTATGGCCCATTCATCATTGGGAACCTTGACCCTTTTTCTGACTTGCTGTTCATCCAGATCGTTGCTGGAGCGGGCAAATACATCCACCTTGCCGGTGTCGGGGTGTAAACGCGACAGTTCAAAGGCATAGCCTTTTTGGTTTAGTTGATCGAGTTCTGTAAATGACAGCAGATCATCCAGGTAAATCAATGCCGTCGCAAATCCCCAAAAATGCTGCTCGCCGTTTTTTTCAAGGAACACCGGGTTTCGTCCTACCATGCCTATACGCCCTTGCACCAGCTTAAAGGGGCCAGCCAGCGTCAGCGTCTTGTTTTCGATTGCTTCCCAGGCTTCCTTTTTCCGCTTATCACTCAGCAACAGGTTATGACCAATACCCTTTTCATTGCCCGCCAGCGGGTAGATGTTCCGAGTTATTCCATTTGGGGCAAGCTGGAGATTGGAAACACCCCCCAGGGTTTGAATGACTTCTTCGGCAAAGTGGTCGAAATCCTTGAACCGACCGTTACTGCGCCGTACTTCCTGGGCCAGAATATAAGTCGATGATAATGAACGGGTCAGGCGCCGCTCTATAGCCGCGGCCTGGACACTGACCACCTCCTCCATCAGCAGCTGCTGATCCTTGCGTTCAGCAACAATATTCAGGTGAGTGTAATAGCCCCCTGCTGTAAAAGTACACACAAACGCCATTAGTGTATAAAGGCAGCTGAGCCTGAATGTAAGCATTTATTTCTCTTACCTGGTTTGCCAGGAACGTTTGAATGTGATGATTTTGCGGCATCAGGCAAGACGACTCAGCAATACCTACTTCAGCGCAACAAACCTCCTTCGGTTACTTGCGAACCACTATACATATGTTCCGATACTGAGCATCATATTGTCCTGGCTTATGACAGTAACTGTAAAGTCAGCCCCATAGTCCTTTACAGAAGCTTTTGGCACAATGTAGCCGTTTTCGATCAGTCAGGTAATCATGTGAATCAGCTTCCCATCGTCGAGGCCCTGCCCAGGTTGCAGCAGGCGCTGACGGCGTCCCAGATCATCATTGAAGCACCGCCCGGTGCGGGTAAATCCACCTGGCTGCCATTGTGGCTGCTGGAGCAGGTCGAGATCCGGGGCCGCATCATCATGCTGGAGCCCCGGCGGCTGGCCGCGCGCACCATAGCCCAGTATCTGGCGACGCAGTTGGGTGAAGCGCCGGGTGGCCGTATCGGCTATCGGATGCGCGGTGAAAGCCGGGTCGGCAAAGACACCCGGCTGGAAGTGGTCACCGAGGGGGTGCTGACCCGGATGCTGCAGGCCGATCCGGAGCTGGACGGCGTCGGGCTGCTTGTCTTCGACGAATTTCATGAACGCAGCCTGCAGGCGGATCTGGCGCTGGCCTTCGCCCTGGAATGCCAGGCACTGCGTGAAGACCTCAAGATCATGGTGATGTCCGCCACCCTGGAGGGGCTGGCGCTCGACAGCCTGCTGCCCGAGGCGGCCGTGGTGCAGAGTGCCGGGCGCAGTTTTCCGGTGACGCTGGAATATCAGCCCCGTAACCAGCACAGTCGGCTGGATGAGGCCATGGGCCGAGCCATACTGACGGCGCTGGATCGTTTTGATGGCAGCGTGCTGGCCTTTCTGCCCGGTGAGCGGGAAATCCGTGGCACCCAGGACTGGCTGAACGGTAAAACAGGATCGGAGGTCGAGCTCAGGCCGCTTTATGGCCGCTTGATGCTGGCCGAGCAGCAGGCGGCCATTGCTCCCGCTGGACCCGGACGGCGCAAGGTGGTACTGGCCACCAACGTGGCGGAAACCTCGCTCACCATCGACGGCATCAGCATAGTGGTGGACTCGGGACTGGAGCGACAGGCACAGTTCGAGCCCCAGTCCGGCATCACCCGGCTGCACAGCCGCCAGATTGGCCAGGCCTCGGCTACCCAACGGGCCGGTCGGGCCGGGCGCTTGTTGCCCGGCGCCTGTCTGCGACTGTGGAGTCAGGAACAACAGGAGCGGCTGGCGGCCCGGCGACCGGCGGAAATAGAACAGAGTGATCTGGCGAGTTTCGTGCTGGAATGCGCCGCCTGGGGCGCCGAACCCGAGCAATTGCCCTTGCTGACGCCGCCGCCCTCGCCTCTGCTGGCGGCGGCTCGCAGTCAGCTCGCAAGCCTGGGCTTGCTGACCGGCGCGCAGCTCACCCCGCTCGGTCGACGGGTCTGGCAACTGGGCACAGAGCCCTGGCTGGGGCAGTTGCTGTTGACGGCGCAAGACTGGCAACGACAGGGGCGGGCCGGGGCCCTGGCCGACGCCGTCTATCTGGTGGCCCTGCTGGAAGAAGGCCGCTGGGATAATGGCCCCTTGTCGGGGCAGCTACTGGCACGTCAGGGGCGGCTGAAACCGGCGGCCCGGCGTTGGTTCAAACGGCTAAAACAGGACGAGAGTGCGCCCTCGGGCCAGTACCTGGGACCCTTGCTGGCCAACGCCAGATCCGAATGGGTTGGTTTGCTGCGTCAGCAGGGCCGCTATGGTCTGGCCGGCGGCCTGAGTGCGGATCTGCCTCAGGGCAGCCCGCTGCTCGGCAAGTCGATGCTGGCGATGGCGGCGCTGGGGCGGGGCGAGCGAGGTATCTTTATCCAGGCGGCGGAACCGGTCAGCCTGGAGCAGTTGCAGCAGTTTGTGCCCGAACGTTTCGGTGAGCGCGAGCACCTGGAGTGGGATAACGACGCCAACCGGGTGCGGGCCGAACGGCAGTGGTGCTTCGGTGGCCTGATATTGCAGCGCTCGCCGTTGAACAAGATTAGTCCCGAGCAACGGGCTCGTTGTCTGCTGACGGAGCTGGTACGACGCGGCTGGTCGGCCTTGCCACTGGATGAGACAAGCCAGCAATATTGGCTCAGATTGAAACTGGCCGGACAAAAACTGGCCGATTGCGGCTTCGAACCCTGTGACGAAAGCCGCTGGCTGTCCGAGGCGGAACACTGGCTGCTGCCCTATCTGACGGGGCTGGGCCGATGGGAAGAGCTCTCAAGGCTCGATTGGGGCGGTATTTTCAAGAGTCGACTGGACTGGTCACAACGGCAATTGCTGGATACCCTGCTACCGGCGGCTATCGAGCTGGCCACGGGCACCCGGGCCAGTATTCGCTATCGGGAAGACGAGGCTCCCGTGCTGCCGGTGCGGCTGCAGGAAATGTTCGGCCAGTCTGCCACGCCCGAGCTGGCTCGTGGCCGGGTTGCGCTGGTGCTGGAGCTATTGTCTCCGGCCCGGCGACCCTTACAGGTCACCCGGGATCTGGCCGCTTTCTGGGCCGGATCCTATCTGGATGTAAAGAAAGAGATGAAGGGACGTTATCCCAAACACGTGTGGCCGGATGATCCCGCCAATACGGCGCCGACCCGGCACACCAAGAGGCATGTGAAGCACTGATTATGGCAAAAAAACAGACCCGAAAATCGAGAAAAAAGCCGGTGAAACAGCGTCGTTCATGGTGGGGCCTGCTGTTCAAGCTGGCGCTGGTGGGGGTAGTGCTGATGGGCATCTTCGGCATTTATCTGGACGGCCAGGTAAAGGAACGTTTCGAGGGCCAGAAATGGGCGCTGCCGGCGCTGGTCTATAGCCGGCCGCTGGAGCTGTTTCCGGGACAGAAGCTGTCCCATGCACAGATGCTGAGAGAGCTGAAGTTGCTCAACTACCGCAAGGTAGCCAACCCCGGTCGGCCCGGTGAATATTCGGTGACCAACAGTCGAATCGAAATTCATCGTCGCTCCTTCAATTTCTCCGACGGTGCCGAGGCGGCCCGTTCCATTCTGCTGACCTTCGAAGGCCAGCGGTTGAAGCGGATGCAGAACCCGGGCAACGGACGGGAGCTGGGTTACGCCCGCATGGATCCGGTGTTGCTCGATAGGCTCAACGTAGAGAAGCGGGAAGATCGCTTGCTGGTACGGCTGGATCAGGTGCCCCCCCTGCTGGTCACTGCTTTGCTGACGGTCGAGGATCGGGATTTCTATCAGCACGACGGCGTGTCGCCGCTGGCGATACTGCGTGCCCTGGTGGTCAACATCAAGGCCGGGCGCACAGTACAGGGAGGCAGCACCCTGACCCAGCAGCTGGCCAAGAACTTCTTCCTGACCCAGGATCGCAGCCTGTGGCGCAAGATCCAGGAAGCCTACATGGCGTTGATCATCGACTTCCGCTACGAAAAGGACGAGATCCTCGAGGCCTATCTCAACGAGGTCTATCTCGGACAGAACGGCGCCCAGGGCGTCTACGGCTTTGGTCTGGCCAGCTATTTCTATTTCGGGCTGCCGCTGAACGAGCTGAATCCGGATCAGATTGCGCTGATGGTGGCGCTGGTGAAGGGACCTTCCTATTACGATCCCTGGCGTAATGCCGAGCGGGCGCAGGAACGGCGCGATCTGGTGCTGCGGTTGCTGGCCAACGACGGACATATTGATCGTAAAGCCTACGAACAGGCCAGCAATGCCCCCCTGCAACTGATTGAGCGAGGCCGCATGGGCTACGGCCGTACGCCGGGCTTCATGGGGCTGCTGCGTCAGGAGCTGAAGGATCGGTTCGGCGCCGATTTTCTGCGTCAGAACGGCCTCAAGATTTTCAGCAGCCTGGATCCCATCGCTCAGCACAGCGCCGAGCAGGCGGTGGTAGAGCAGCTGAAACAACTGCGTGCCAACACCAAAAAATCAGATCTGGAAGCGGCCATGGTGGTGACCAACTGGCGTAAAGGAGAAGTCAGTGCCGTGGTCGGTGGTGCGGACCCCAGTTTTGCGGGCTTCAACCGGGCACTGTCGGCACGCCGGCCCATCGGCTCGCTGATCAAGCCGCCCGTATATGCACAAGCTCTGGCCAACGGCTATACCCTGGGCAGTGCGATCAAGGATGAGCCAATCAGCCTGCGCAGTGATTCGGGCCAGGTGTGGCGGCCCAACAACTACGATCGCCAGTTCCGGGGTCAGGTCCTGCTGGTCGATGCCCTGGCCAAGTCGCTGAACGTGCCGACGGTGAATCTGGGCATGGCCGTCGGGCTGGACAAGGTGATTGACGGCCTCAAACGACTAGGGGTGGAACAGCCGATCCCCGCCTACCCATCCTTGATGCTCGGCACGCTGGAGTTGACCCCGCTGGAGGTCAATCAGATGTACCTGACTCTGGCCAATCAGGGACTCTATCAGCAGTTGACGTCGATTCGCGCCATTCAGGACGATCAGGGTGAGTTGCTGTATCAACATAGCGCCAAGGCGGTGCGGGTGCTGGAGCCGGAAGCCGGTTATCTGACGCTCTATGGCATGACCAGGGTGGTCGGCGGTGGTACTGCCGCTCATCTGGCGGCGCGGTTCCCCAACCGGGTAATGGCGGGCAAGACAGGTACCACCAACGATCTGCGGGATACCTGGTATGCGGGACTGGATAACGAAGAGCTGGTCAGTGTCTGGGTGGGCCGTGATGATAACGGCGTGACCGGTCTGACCGGATCCAGTGGTGCCCTTCGGGTGTACAGTCGTTATCTGGATGGGCGGGGTGTCGACTCGCTGGATCTGACGGCGCCTGCCGGTATCGATCAGGTCAACTTCGCGCTCAGCGATGGCATGCCTGCCGATCCTCGCTGCGAGCAGACCCGATTGTTACCTGCCAAGTCTGCAGATTTGCCGGGACTACGGGATTGTCGACCGATCGTGCCGACGCTGCCCGAGGCCGGAGAACAGATTGGCGACTGGCTGAAGGATATCTTCAACTTCGCGCGCTGAGCCAGCACGTAAGGGGTGAGGTGTGAAGGGAGCGGTATTATCCTCACACCTCACACCTCACACCTCACACCTCACACCTCACACCTCACACCTCAC
>NZ_JBKGFN010000026.1:0-15495 GCF_046521305.1 Oceanisphaera submarina
TTACGGTGGTGACTGTACCACCTTAAATGGTGTCCGGGATCATTGAACCACTACAAGTTTATGGATGGCCCGGACTGAGCTTGGTGCTGTCCCTGACCTGCCGGATCGACAGCCCGGAGGCAAGCCGCAAACTGAAGAACGTCTCTAATTTTACGCATCGTGATCCTCTTAGCCGGCAACCCTCTTCCTGCAAATGCGAAGAGGATATAAAAACCTTAAAATTAATGTGTTAACAAAAGTTACCGCAGAAAATGCACACTGATTCCGGCAATCCGGAAAACGTGTTCATCTTGGGCCGGAATATGCAATGGTACAGCAAAATAAGTAATTCTTGGTCCTTTCACCTACACCATCATGCATAGATAATGGTCACTGTTACACTCCGTAAATTTTATTAGTATGTTGTAACTAGGTCGTTGCCGTTGACCTGTAACTTGCAGAATCGGGGTGTCTTTTGAATGACGTCTTAAAGAGGTTTAACTATGCGACTACCAGCTTTTTCAGCATGCCATAAGTACTTGACTGCATTGCTTTTACTCACCAGTGTTTGCCAATTTTCCTATGCCGATAGTAGCTACGAAGCCGAAGGTAAGCGTCGCGCGCAAGATGCTGGCGCTTCTCTCATCGGCCAACCAGGACCTGCCGCCGTACTCAAGACTATCGATGGTGAAGAAATCGACTTGTCTAAATATTACGGTAAAAAGCCGGTCTATTTGAAATTCTGGGCGACTTGGTGCATCCCCTGTCGCCAGCAGATGCCCGGCTTTGAAAAAACTCAGCAAGCGTTAGGTGATGAAATTCAGATTGTCGCAGTGAACACCGGTTTCAGCGATGATCGCGATGCTGTATTTGCCTATCGCAAGGAACACGACCTAAGTATGCCTATCGTTATTGATGACGGTAGTTTGGCGGCTAAGCTCAATCTCCGGGTTACCCCTCAACATGTTTTGATCAACCGCAGCGGTCAGATTAGCTATGTTGGCCATTTGGATGATCAAGAATTGCATGACGCGCTACAGAAAGTGTTAGAGCCTGACGCAACGAGTCCCATTCAATCAAACATTGAACAAAAAAATGCTGAAACAGTATTTGCTGTAGGTGACCAGGTCGCTGACCTACAAGCAAATACCATTGATGGTACAAAAATTGATATTGGAGCAACAGCATCAGGCAAGGCCCAAGCATTGGTTTTCTTCGCGCCCTGGTGTGAATCATATCTAGCAGAGAGCCGTCCACAAACCTCTAAAGCATGCCTGCGTGTGCGTGAAAATGTTGAAACAATGCTCAGCGAAAAAAATGTCGAGTGGCTCGGCGTATCGTCTGGTTTATGGGCAGCACAAGAAGATTTACAGGACTATCAAAAAACCACTCAAACCAGATTACCACTTGTACTGGATGCCAAAGATGCGCTGTTCCGCGCATTTGCTATTCGTGAAATCCCAAGCGTAGTGTTAATTGATAGCACAGGACGCGTGAATAAAATTATCGGTCCAGAGGACTCTCAATTGAAAAATGCGGTGCAATCTCTACGATAGACCCATTCGTGAGCATGGGTTACTGTGGGACATCAGCCCATTTTTTATTAACTGACTACAGGGCGAGCTCCTCTTGTCTATTTCAGCTATCAAGGTACTACTACTGTTGCTGTGCCTGAATTACACCTCGCTTGCCACAGCAGAATTCAAACCTCCTAACCAGGACGAGGTGTTGATCGCCTCGTCCTTAATTGCTGAAAGCCAAACGCCCGCCGCCGGTAGTATCACCACATTAGCCATTTTTATGGAACCACAAGGTGAGTGGCATGGCTACTGGAAAGAGCCCGGTGATGCCGGTCTGGCACCTCAATTGACTTGGCACCTGCCCGATGGTGTAAGTGCTGGCGAAGCCGCTTACCCCGTACCGCAAACATTACTCATCGATGGTTTGATGAACCATGTTTATGAGGACTCATATGCATTGCTGGTACCTCTGAAAATTCCTGCGAGCTTGGCTGTGGGCTCGTCCTTACCCATTCGTCTGGATATGCGGTATCTGGCGTGTCGTTATGATGCCTGTGTGCCAGAAAGTGCTTCATTGAATATCTCGTTGTTCGTTGGCGATGGGGAAAATGATCCGGCGGTACAGAAGCAATTTTCCCAATGGCGTCAGTCACTGCCTCGTCCACTTGGTTCAAAAGCGAGTTTTACGGTCGATAACGGCATTTTCCGTTTGATGGTGCCGTTTCCAGAGTCAATGCAGATCGAACAACCCCACCTGTATTCAGCAACTAAAAATGCACTGGTAAATTCCGCAGAGCAGCATTTCGAACGCAACGGTGATGTATTGGTTGTCGAGACGAAAGCAGGTAAACAGCGAGCCGATTCTTTTATAGGCACATTGTCGCTAGGTCATGATTTGGGTCTTGATGTTGAGGCTTCCATCGCCGTAGTACAAAGCAACAACGAAAACTCTCTGACAGTAATTTTGGTCTCCCTGGCTGGTGCGGTATTAGGTGGTTTATTACTGAACTTGATGCCGTGCGTATTTCCTATCCTCAGCCTGAAAGCCCTAAGTATTGCCCGTTACAGCAGCAATGCTACGAATGCACGTAGCGAGGCAGTTGCCTACACTGTGGGAGTGATTTTGGTTTGTCTGATACTGGGAGGCCTGCTTCTAGCATTACGAGCGGGCGGTACTCAAGTTGGCTGGGCATTTCAGTTACAAGATCCTCGTGTTATCCTGGTGTTATTGCTGTTGACCTGCACAATATCCTTCAATCTCTCTGGACTGTTTGAATTATCTTCTTTAAATGCAGGCTCTGAATTAACCAAGCGTGAAGGCGCTGCTGGTGCGTTTTGGACTGGTGCATTGGCTGCATTTGTTGCAACACCTTGTACCGGTCCATTTATGGCTGCGGCACTTGGCGCCGCCCTGATTCTACCGACTGCCGCAGCTTTACTGATCTTTGCAGGGCTTGGACTGGGCATAGCTTTACCATTCCTGTTACTTGGTTTTGTTCCTGCACTGCAACGCTGCCTACCTAAACCCGGCCCATGGATGCAAATGCTGCGCAATGTACTGGCTGTACCAATGTTCCTGACTGCTTTGGCCTTGCTCTGGGTGCTCAGTAAGCAAATCGCTGCCACCGCGATCGTCGCGGTTACAGGTTGTATCATGCTACTGGCTTTTGGCTTATGGGCGACAGGATTACGTCAGCGTGCATTCAAGAAAACAGCCTGGTTGCCAGCACTTTTTGCTGGCATTTTAGCACTTACCCTTGGGTTTTCACTGTTAGAACAAAAGATCGTACCGACTGCGATAAAGGCAGATCAACTCGTCTTTGATGAAGTTCAGCTGGAGAGTTTGCGTGAGGGTAACCAACCGATCTTTCTCTACTTCACCGCTGACTGGTGTGTGACCTGCAAGGTGAATGAGCAGGTGGCGATTGATCGTGATGAAACCCATAAGGCATTTTCAGAAGCCGGTGTGGTGATGATGCGTGGTGACTGGACCAATGGCGATGCGAACATCACAGCGTTCCTTGGTCAACATGGACGCTCGGGCGTACCACTTTACCTCTGGTACAAGCCAGGAGAGAGTGAACCTAAGATATTACCGCAGGTTATTACACCAACAATATTGGTTGAACAGATAACAAATTAAACTGTCGATTAAAGATAAATCATTATCCTCTACGCTAGGAACTTGTATGAAAAACATTTTAGTCATAAACGCCAGCCCCAATAAAAGCGATTCATATAGCCGGCTATTGACTGAGCGTTTTATTAAATTATGGAAACAGAAAAACCCTAATGACACCTTCATCTTTCGTGAACTGGGAAATTCAAACATCCCTCATATCGATCAACCCTGGATTAAGTCTGCATTTACTCCAGTGGAAGCGAGAAATGATGAGAGCAAACAGGCTATTGCATTCAGCGATGCACTGGTTAAGGAACTGGAAAATGCTGACATCATTATAATCGGCAGTCCAATGCATAATTTGTCAGTGCCAAGTACACTTAAAGCCTATATCGATCAGGTTATCCGTATGGACGTCACAACTTCGGTAGTTCCAGGCACACCTGATAGCCCATACATCGGGCTATTAGCTAATAAAAAAGCTTACCTGTTTTTAGTCCGAGGTGGCTATGGCTTCGGTAGAGGGGAGATCTATGAGCATATGGATTTTCAGGAGCCCTATTTAAAAGCGGTTTTAAAAATGATTGGTGTGACGGATGTAACTTCAGTAACGATGAACTACACTACTATGCGAGAAGAGTTGCAGCTCAACTCTTTTTCGCAGGCACAAGCACAAATTGATATGTTGTTTAGATAATGACAGATTAAACATCAAGTTTATGAATATCCGTATATTCTTACCAATGATATAAAAACGCGGTGGTCAACTGTTACCGGAAAATTTTAAATTTCTTCCGTTACAAAAGAGATCTGTTTGTCACTGTATGAATGAGGTCGCCGCCAGTTATAACGTTCCATTCGATAAAACTGATGACTCACAGGACTTCTTGTTTTAAGTGAGAGCTATCGCGTGGCATCGATTCCGACTTATGACTGGCGTTATTGATCAAATCAAAGCCGGCACTCAGAGTTTGGCATGCGGCGGCCATCTGAATAGCGGTGCGAAGCTGATGAAATGTTCAAGGAAGGTTTTCAGCGGTTTGGTAGACAGATACAGCCTCAAGGCATGAATCTTGGCGCAGTACTCTTCATAAAGGATCGCCTTGCTACTCGTCGTGCCGCTCCAGCTGTTCGACGGATATGTACCTGGCAATGCCCGGCCGTAAAGGAGTTTAGCCCTCTGGTACCGCATAACATTGCATGACAATAAGATAGACGTATTTATGGATAGCTAGGGGCTGCCGTCATAAGATGGCAACCCCTAATGCCACACAACGGATCTGCACCGCCGCCACGAACGAGCTTGTATTTTTTGCATAACCGGTCGCAATCCCTCGCCATTGTTTCAGGTGGAGAAAGGCATTTTCTACCCGATGCCTTGCTTATAAATTTCCCTGTCGTGCTCTCGCTTTTCTTTTCGATTCCGTTTTGATGGGCTCACCACCTCCATCCCTTGAGGCCTGGCGTGGGCTACCACGGTGTTGACGTCGTAGCCTCGGTCAGCTTCCAGGCCATCAGTCAAGGTCTGCGGCTGTGTACAATATGCTGTCGCTCCCGAAGTAACGATGCATTTAACCGGCATGCCGGGTAGATCAACAACCAAATGGATCTTACTGCTCCCCCTTTTTTGCAGTCCCCACAATCTGGTTACCCTCAGTGCACCACAGGCATGAGGGTAACCCTTGATATGGTTGGCATCGATCATCAACCATTCAAAATACGGTTCGTTTATAAGACGGGCGTGTTGGAGCCCATGCACAGCCTACCGTACTATTAATGCTAAAAGTCACAGAACCGGTAGTCACTCTGCGTCATATGTCCCTGAATGTGCTATGGTCTGATACTTCGAATGGCGATCCCCTTCCCTGTCAACTTGTACCCCTGAATGGCAACCAACTCTCCACGCTCCAGATACCTTAGCTCTCAGTACCTTTGGCTCTCGCTACTCGTCGCGCTGGTCCCCCTGCTGTCCTTTACCACACTGTACGACAGCTACTTTGCACAATTGGTTAAGCGGATTACCGATGACCAGCTGAAGGTTCAACTGGCCGCGACCCGCAACGAATTTCGAACCCATCTGCACGAACGCCGGTATGAGCTGGAGGCCCTCCTCGACCAGTTCGACAGCACAGAGATGTTTACTCGCGAAGGCTACCACACGCTGTCTCTCGAATTGAAAAGCCTGCTGCGGCTGCAGCTGGATAATAAGGCCATCTACGGCATTGCTTTCTTCGACGCCGATGAAAATCTGCTCTGGAGCTTCCCTGAACAAGCCCTGAATCAGACCAGATACCGACAGATGCTGCAGCATCCGGCCTCCAGGTTCGACAGCGTCGACCTAATCGGCCCCGAAGAGCATTCATGGAACGCGCCCCCCGCAGTGTTGATGCGTAAAAAGATGACTGTCAGCTCCCTTTCGCCACCAGAGAATGCGCCGTTCGTCGCCCTGATCCTACGTTTTAACACCTTGGCCAGTATTCCCAGAAACCTGCAGCGGGGGGGAGTCTACAAAACACTGTTACGCACTCCGGACGGACGCAGCTACGATACCGTTGGCCAGCCCGCCTCCCCCGCAGGCCGCTTCAGCCAGCATGATCTGGTGTCAGGCTGGACGCTCCTGCTGGTACAGAATTCCGAACTCACCGAGCCGCCCAGCGCCAGAATGCGTTACTGGCTGATCGGGCTGGTTGCAGGAACGGCAATATCCCTGTTGCTACTGCACTGGTACCTTTCCCGCCGACTCAAACGCCAGGTCGATGTTCTTGTTCATAGTGTCGAACAGGTGGCCAACGGAGATCTTGAAACCCCCGTTGAACAGCTCAGCAGCATAGAAATAGGGCGCCTGACCCAGGCCGTCGAGCGTATGCGCGAACAACTTAAGCAGGTCATCAGCTCCACCGTGGATGTGGAACGCCAGGCCTCTCTGGGGCAGTTGGCCGCCGGCCTTGCCCATGACATTCGCAATCCCCTCACCACCATTCTCACCACCATTCAGACCCTAGTCCGTCGCGAGCACAACCCTGTCCATAAAGACATGCTGGAAATGGTCGAAGAGGAAATAGAGCGGGTCAACGAGGTCATCACCAACCTGCTGAACTTTGCTCGCCCTCGCCCGCCTCAGGCCGAGCTTATTCGGGTCGATGAACTTTATGAAGGGCTTGTTGCCCTGGCCAATGCCTCGGCGCGGCGACAGCAGGTAACGCTGGAGATTGCCTGTAACGCCGGTCTGTGTATATATGCGGACGCAGGCCATATGCGACAAATTTTAATGAACCTCATTCTTAACGCTCTGCAGAGCATGCAGGCCACCGGGGGGCACATTCGGCTCACCGCAATCCAAGACGATGGGGAGATTGTGTTGACGGTAACCGACAATGGGCCGGGTATTCCTTCGGAGCTGCTGCCCCGCATTACCGAGCCCTTTTTTACTACCCGGGAGGCCGGCACAGGCCTGGGGCTGGCGATCTGCCAGGTATTGGCTGCAAACAATAACGCCACTTTACATATTCGCAGCCAGGCCGGTCAGGGCACCAGTATCGAGCTATATTGCCCTGTTCCTGACGAAAGGAAACACAACGATGAATAACCTCACCGTTCTGGTTATAGATGACGAACGCAATCTGGTGCGCAGCATACGCTTTGCCCTGATGGACCAGAACATAGAAGTTCTGGGTGCCGGCACCGCTCGCGAAGGGTTTGAACTGGCCAAGTCCGAGCTGCCGGACATGATTTTGCTGGATCTCGGTCTTCCGGACCTCTCCGGACTCGAATTACTGCCTCAGTTGCGACAAGCGCTACCAGATATTCCCGTGATCATGATCTCGGCTCATGGTGATACTCGCGCCGCCGTCAAGGCCGTGAAGGAAGGCGCTCTCGACTACATCACCAAACCATTCGAGTGGGAGGAGCTGGTGATGCTGATCAGGCGCAGCAGCGAACACACCCACATGGTACGAGAGCTCAATTTTCATCGCCAACGCTACAAACATACTCACCGTCTGGTGGGTAACAGCCCACAAATGGAACAACTATGCCAGACTCTGGAACTCATCGGCCGCAGCTCAGGCAAAACGGTCCTGATCTCGGGCCCCTCCGGCACTGGCAAGGCGCTGGTGGCCCGCAGTCTCCACGATGTGCGTTTTATCGATGCACCTTTCATAGAAATAAACTGTGCCGCACTGCCTGAGCAACTTATTGAAGCCGAGCTCTTTGGTGCTGAGCGAGGTGCCTATACCGGCGCAATCCAGCATCGGAGCGGGCTGATTGCACTGGCCGATGGTGGCACCCTGTTTCTGGATGAAGTGGGCGAGCTTCCCCTGCCACTGCAGGCCAAGCTGCTCAGCTTTCTTGAAAATCGCAGCTATCGGCCAATCGGCGGCAACCGGGAAATTCAGGCGGATGTGGTGGTGATGGCTGCGACCAACCGAGACCTCAAAGCCGAAGTAGGGCAGGGTAACTTTCGTTCCGATCTCTACTATCGCCTCAATATTCTGCCGATCAACGCGCCTTCCCTTGCAGAACGCGCTGATGATATTCCCCTGCTTATTCACCATTTCAGCCAGCACTTTGCCAGCCAGGAAGGCTGTGAACCTCCGATCTGGAATACGGAGATTTTACAACTGCTACGCCGCTATGCCTGGCCCGGCAACGTGCGAGAGCTAAGAAACCTGGTGGAACGCATCACCATACTGCACCCCGGGCAGGAGATATCCTGCGACTTTTTGCCAAATGAATATCTGGAGGCAGCCGACATGATGCCCTCAACTCCGGCCTATACCAAAGCGCTCGAAGAGAAGGAGCGCCAGTTGATTCTCGATGCCCTTCAGGAAACAGGGGGCCAAAAGGGGCTGGCTGCCGAACGCCTGGGTATTTCCCGCCACGCGCTCAAACGCAGAATTCAACGTCTTGGCCTTTGAGGCTCTGGTGCGGAAAACAATGATGACCGGGTTGATTCAAACGGCCACTTTCGTGTGCAAGCTACTTCTGCTGGCCATCCTTTGGGTCGTCCCGTCCACACAGGCCGAGATTGCTCTTGGCACAGACGACAGCGAAGCTCAAGTACGGGTAGGTTGCCTGTTCCCTCTCAGTGGCCGTGGCGGTTTGTATGGCCTTGACAGTGTCGTAGGTATTCAGGTGGCCCTCGACTGGATACAGCAGCAGCCAATCGACTATCCACGTCTGCAGGTACTCATTGCAGACAGCCGTTCCAAGGCCTCGCGAGCCACGCGCCTGGCACGAGAGTTCGTACAGGAGCGCAGGGCCCGGTTCATCTGCGGCGTAGTCAACTCCGCCGTGGCTTTAGAGGTGGCCCGAGTGGTTGCATCCGAACAAGCCTTCTTCATCGGTACCGATCATGCCTCTCCGCGACTGACGGACGCCGATGTTTCGCCTTACTACTTCAGAGTCAACAACAACAGCCGCCAGTCCATGTATGCCGCCGCTCACTACATAAAAGACTCATTTAAGAGCTCCAGGGAGGCGCCCCTGAGAATTTCCTATCTGGGGCCCGACTATGATTATGGCTATCAAATCTGGCAGGATCTGCAGCAGGCTTTGCGCCAGGCAGGAGTGCGTTTCGACATCGTGACAGCACTCTGGCCAAGCCTGTATGAACCCGATTACACCCCCTATATAGAGGCGCTGAAGCAACAGCCTACCGACCTTATCATCAACTCGCTCTGGGGGGGGGATCTGGTTGCCTTCATTGAGCAGGCCAATCAGGCTTCCCTGTTTCAGCATGCGGATTTTGCCAACTTCGATACCGGTGGCAACTACGAGGTCCTGGCGGCCCTGGCGAATGACATGCCAGCCGGGCTCATCCTCTCTGCCCGGCACCACAATAACTGGCCGCCGACCGACTATAACCGCTGGTTTGTGGAGCGTTTCCATGCCTTGAGCGGTCGCTACCCATCCTATGCGGCCGAAGGAGCCTATGCTGGTATTCTCGCCATTGCCGAGACCATGCGCACCGTTGGCGTCCACGCCAGCGATGCCGAGATCAGCACCGCATTGAAAGGGCTTCGGTTAAGGCTGCCGGAAGATCCGCCCGGATTTGTTTCCTATATGGATCCCGTCACCCACCAATTGCAGCAAGTCATCGCCATAGGCCGAAGCCAGCCTGATGACCGTCTCCCCCCCGCAACAAAACTGTTGGGTGACTGGAAAGTCTACCCTCCCCTTCCTTGAGCGGTATCCGCTCAAGGAACCGCTCAAGGATGAGCGAACACCGCTCTTAATCGCTTATTTACTTTTTACACTTTTTTATAACGCTTTATAAACAAGTACTTAAAGCCTTATAAAAGTTGGCATCCGGTTTGCTAAAGAATCTTTGTAGTTCTTCTTGCACGATGCAGAAGGAAAACAAAGAGGCAATCGGTATGCGAATACTGCTGCAGTGTCATCGCTGCACCAACAGTCACCTTGCGGTCGCAAGCACCCAGACCCCTTCGAGCGCTCATCACGCTTGTTGTACCGAGTGACGCCCTTGCTTTTCCTTCAGTCCCGCATCGAGGCCAGATTCTCAGGCGAACATCTACATCTAGTTGACGCCTTTTCGATGCCAGTGGCGAGAACAGCCATGGCCACACAATCTGAATGGAGATGGTTATGACCACACTCAAGGATGCGTCCTTGCTGAAAAATCTTTGCCTGATCGATGGCGAATGGGTTCCTGCAGCATCACGGGCCACCATCAAGGTGACAAATCCGGCCACCGGTGACACCTTAGCCATCATCCCCAACCTGGCACCGGAGGGGATCCCGGCCGTGATTGAAGCCTCGCGGGTCGCACAAAAGAGATGGGCAGCTCGCCCTGCCAAGGAGCGATCGGCCATTCTGCGTCGCTGGTTCGAGCTGATGCTGGAAAATATCGACGACCTCGCCCTGATTATGACCCGCGAACAGGGCAAGCCGTTGGCCGAAGCCAGGGGTGAAATTACCTATGCGGCCTCCTTTATAGAATGGTTTGCCGAAGAAGCCAAACGGGTCTACGGCGACACAATTCCGGCACCGAGCACAAATCAACGTATCACCGTACTGCGCCAGCCGATCGGCGTAACCGCAGCGATCACCCCCTGGAACTTTCCGGCTGCCATGATCACCCGCAAGGTGGCGCCTGCACTGGCCGCTGGCTGCTCAATGATAGTACGCCCGGCCGATCTCACCCCGTTGACCGCCCTGGCACTGGGTGAGCTGGCCCAGCGTGCCGGCGTGCCGGCAGGCGTACTGCAAATTGTTACCGGCTCCGCCAGCAAGATCGGCAAAGTGCTGACCGACAGCGCAATCGTCAGCAAACTCTCTTTCACCGGCTCTACCGAGGTGGGTCGGCTGCTGATGGCCCAATGTGCCGACACCATCAAGAAAGTGTCACTTGAGCTGGGTGGTAATGCTCCCTTTATCGTATTTGATGATGCCGATCTGGATCTGGCCGTGGAAGGTGCCATGGCATCCAAGTATCGCAACGCCGGTCAGACCTGCGTGTGCGCCAATCGGATTCTGGTACAGCGCGGTGTATATGATGCGCTCGCCGAAAAGCTTGCCGAGCGGGTACGCGCACTGAACGTCGGTGACGGCACCGAGGTCGGTACCGATATTGGGCCGATGATCGAAGAGAAAGCGATCACCAAGGTGGAAGAGCACATTCAGGACGCCGTAGCCAAGGGCGCAACCCTGCTATATGGCGGCAAACGCCTGGGAGGACTCTATTTCCAGCCCGCCATTCTCACCGGTGTCACGACCGAGATGAAAGTCGCTCGGGAAGAAACCTTCGGCCCCATGGCCCCCCTGTTCGTATTTGATACCGAAGAAGAAGCGGTTGCCATGGCCAATGACACCATTTTTGGTCTGGCCGCCTATTTCTACACCCGCGATCACGCTCGCACCATCCGTGTTTCCGAGGCACTGGAGTACGGCATGGTCGGTCACAACACCGGCCTGATCTCCAACGAAGTCGCGCCCTTCGGCGGAGTGAAGCAATCCGGGCTGGGCCGCGAGGGGTCGAAATACGGTATCGATGAATACCTGGAACTCAAGTACGTCTGCAGCGCGCTGTAAAAATCAAATGGCGAGCAGGCATTGCACCGCTCGCCTCTGGAATGGAGGAAAATAACCATGACCGAAGAACTCAAGTCTTTCACCTTTGACACCCCCGGGTCGATGCACCTTGAATGGGGGGGGGCTGCACGCATGGGCGAACTGCTCGGCGAATGGTTCGAACAACGCAATCTGCTGATCGTGACCGACAAGTTTTTGCACGAGAATGGCCTGCTGAATGCGGCCAAGGCGTCACTGGCGGCTTGTGGCTTTAACGTCGCCGTGTTTGACGACGTTAAAGCCGATCCGCCCGAGTCGGTACTCCAGGCTTGTGTTGAGCAAGGCAAGGCCGCTGGTGCCGACATGGTACTGGGACTGGGCGGTGGATCATCCATGGACATCGCCAAACTGGTCGCCGTCATGCTGACGTCCGAACAGCCGCTGGCCGACATGTACGGCATCGGCAACGTCAGGGGCCGCCGTACTCCGCTGGTACAGGTACCCACAACAGCCGGCACCGGCTCCGAAGTCACCAACATCACCATTCTAACCACAGGTGAAACCACCAAGATGGGGGTGGTTGCCCGGCAGCTGTATGCCGACCGCATACTGCTGGATGCGCAACTGACCGTTGGCCTGCCCTCGGCAGCCACCGCCGCCACCGGCATTGACGCCATGGTACATGCCATCGAAGCCTACACTTCGGCTCACCGCAAGAACCCCCTGTCCGACCTGCTGGCCAGGGAAGCCCTGCGTCTGCTGTGTGGCAACCTGATCACCGCCTGCCGGGACGGCTCCAACCGCGCATCCCGGGAAGCCATGCTGCTGGGCTCCAATCTGGCGGGGCAGGCGTTCTCCAACAGCCCTGTCGCCGCTGTGCATGCCCTGGCCTATCCCCTGGGTGGTCACTACCACCTGCCGCACGGCCTGACCAACGCCCTGATGCTGGGACCGGTCCTGCGTTTCAACATGACCGCCGCCGCTCCTTTGTATGCAGAGCTAGCGGATGTCGTACTGGGCCCCAGTGATGCAGACGTGCAAACTCGCTCGGCACGCTTTGTAGAATACATGCAGCAGTTGATGAACCAATCGGGTACCCCCCAACGCCTGCGTGACGTGAATATCAGCGAGGAAAGCCTGCCCACCCTGGCCAGGGACGCCATGCTGCAAAGCCGGCTGCTGATGAACAATCCGGTGGAAGTCACCGAGGCTGATGCCCTGGCGCTGTACCAGGAAGCCTACTGACCCCTGACCCATAACATCAACAAAACAATGAGTACTGTTATGATGAAACAACGAGTTGACGGACAGGAAACGCCTTACTGGCCCGCCGGGCCATTCAAGATTCGCCTGCCTTTCATCCACTATAAAATAGAATGGCCGGACTACTTTCAGGGCCTGCTGATGTGTGCCGTGGATCTGGCGGCTATTCCGCTGATGACCGAGCTGCTGGGTATGCCGTTCGAGGTTGCCCTGGCGGTGGTGATGCTGAATGGCCTGTTCTACCTGTTACACCACCTGCTGGGAGACCCCGTGATCCCCGGCTGGATCACTCCCGCCATTCCGCTGCTGATGGCCTACTGCGCCAGCTTCCCGGAGGGTCCTGAGCGAATACATGCCCTGATATCCTTCCAGCTGCTATTGGGGGTATTTGCCATTACCATTGGGGCTTCGGGATTGGCGCACCGTGTGGTGACGGCCATCCCGCAGGCCATCAAGTCGGGTGTCATCATCGGTGCCGGTATCGCGGCCGTCATGACCGTCTTCAAGGTTGATGGTCGCTTTGACACCTATCCGATTACCATCTCGGTCGCAGTGGGCATCGCGTTCTACGTTATCTTTTCGCGCCATTTCACGCGCCTGAAATCCAGCAATACCCTGTTCAACATGATAGGTAAACTCGGCGTGTTCCCGATAGTGGTGCTGGCCATTGTCATCGCGCCCACCGTTGGTGAAAGCTCCTGGCCCGAAATTGAGTGGGGCCTATCGTCGCCCGACTTTGCCACACTCTGGAGCGAGTACACAGTGTTTGGTTTGGGCATGCCACCGCTGGAGATGTTCATCAGCTGTATTCCGACCGTACTGGCCGCCTACATCGTACTGTTCGGCGATGTGCTGCAAAGCCGTGCCATTCTGAAAGAAGCCGATCAAGAGCGCCCGGATGAAGTCGTCGAATACAACCCGGACCGTGCCCACATGATCTTCGGTGCCCGTAACTCCGTGATGTCAATCCTCGGTCCTGACGTCGCCATGTGCGGCCCGCTCTGGGCAGCAATGCACGTTGTCATTGTGGAGCGCTTCAGCCAGGGCAAGAAGGCCATGTACTCCATTTTCGGTGGTGCCGGCTCTTTCCGCTGGGGCACCAATACCGGCCTGCTGTTCATGCCGATCGTCACCTTGGTACAACCAATTCTCGGCGTCGCTCTGGCACTGACACTGCTGATACAGGGCTATGTATCGGTACGCATCGGCGTCATGGAAGCACGCTCACAGCGTGACCTTGGCATCGCAGGTATCGTCGCGGCAGTGCTGGCAACCCGCGGGGCGACCTGGGCCTTTGCCGTTGGCGTTGTACTCTGCCTGCTCGTATATGGACGCGACTTCTTCAAGGGTGAAGAGGACGCCACCTTCGCAAAGGATCAGAGGGGTTAAAATAAAAGAAAATGCCGCAGCATTCGTTCATGAAGGCTGCGGCCATTGTTCCTTGTTTATTCCGGTAACGAGAAAAGGCACAGGAGCTGCCTTGGTGTAAAGACAAACAAGGATTGTAAAATCAACGCCAGCCCCTCTGCTGACAAGGAGCCAGCATGTCGCTCATCCCTCGGCTTATTCAGCAGATGTCTCTGTATCACGTCATTGTTTACCTGGTCAGTAAAACTCCGCTGTTCAAGCTGTTGACCGAGGCCGCGAGCCGGCTGCCTCACAAAATCTTTATCTGCCTGGCGTTTTCCGGCTTTTGTATCATGGTCATCTACTTTGGCGAGCAGACCCACGGCGCCATTGCCAATACCCGGCGTGATCCCAACAAGCCACGGCAACAGTTGAGCTAATTCCTGCGCATTAACATCAAGCACACCACCGGCCTGGTGACCCAGAGCAACAGCTGGAGCACATTCACGCCTACCTGACCACTGAAATGCCCCGCTTTATCGACAAGGTCATGATGAAATTGAATATTCCCAACTCATAACCAAACAAACTAAATAACCGATCTATGTTGTGGCTCTGTAAAGGTCGGACAAAGGATGCCCTTCCTTCGACACGCTGCAAGCACACTTCCTATGACGCTCAGCACAGGACCTCTGACCGCGAGGGAGGGCGAGAATGCCGGAACGACTGGAGTATTTTCCGGCCCTGCCATGTGATGGTCGGTGGAGCAAAGCCCTTTGTCCTCCTTGATGCTCCGGCGCCACCTGTTCGTGTCATTCGGTGTAGCAGAAGAGGTGGCTATGGTGCCTCTAGTGTACAGACCAAAAGCCTGATCAGATGCTTAATGTAATTGGTATGAGTGTCAGTTGAGGCAGAGCAACTTTTCTATTGGATGACTTCCGGTTAAAACCAAGCTTAGGTCACAAAATGGTCACGAGGGGGAGTTTGACCACATGGGAAAGGATGAATTTACTGAACGGCAAGAAGCCCTTAGCTTCAACACGCTAAGGGCTTCTTAATAATGGCGCGGTGGCAAACGCGCCGCGCTTGAAGGCAGGAGCAGCGCAGCTGCCGACTTCGTCCAGCATGTCCACGGAGCCGGAAATGATAAAAGCCCTGCTCAATGAGCAGGGCTTTTAAATAATGGCGGAGTGGACGGGACTCGAACCCGCGACCCCCGGCGTGACAGGCCGG